>NZ_JAYFER010000241.1:0-10828 GCF_055795065.1 Lyngbya sp. CCY1209 | reverse complement strand
CGATCGCCTGTTATTCTCCCCCCCTGGACGCGGCGGGAAATTCCGTGGCGGGATTATTTTTGATCGAGGAAATGGCGCGATCGCTCGTTCTCAGCCTGTTTGACTGACGGAAGGAGTCGTCCGGGGCGATCGCACGGACAAACCGGGAATGGTCAGTTGTACGGGCTGCAAACTCTTTTCCGAAATCGCGGTATTTTGACGGTTGGGAGTGCCGGAAAAAATCTCTTGATTTATCATTTCCCGTATCAATTCTTTATTGTTTGAACACATTGATGTTGTCGGGCCGTCGAAACGCTGTCAATCCCGAATTGGAGATCCTCCGAAGTCCCCGGGAACCTGGCGATCGCGAAACCTACGGCGAAAAACTTCGGCGGTACAAACCGACTCGGGAAATCTGTGGGAACCCTGCCGCGCCTCGTCCGAAGCGATCGCGTCGATGTCAAAAAATATGACAATCTTAATCAGATTCTCGGCTTCAGGAAAGGGCAACATCAAAGTCTGAAATATGAATCCCGGTGATTGGTGCGATCGCCGGGTTTTTTGTGCCGATAACCCTGACTTATCAATCCAGATGCTCCAACTGGTGTACACTAAGATCGAGATTTCTGTAACTGTCTGGATCTATCCATGTCTGAAGCCGGTCTTCCTCCGAATCAGTCCCCATCCGAACCGATTCCAGAACGTCGCGCCGAGCCGTCAGAGGAAACACCTGATATCGCCCGACCTCGGGAAGCCGTCCGGCTCCCGCAAGTGTCCGACCCTTGGGATGATGATTGGGAGACGGTCAATTTTCCCAACGCGATCGCGATCGACCAATTGCCGGTGGTGACAGACTCGGACGATGGGTCCTCCCCGACTCCGGAACCCGACCCCCGGACGGCGGGGGAAGCGACGGAAGCAACGGCGGACAATTCCCAGACCCCCCTCATTCAAGCCCTCCACACCTGCAACCGCGACCTGATCGATCGCATCGCGGAACTCGAGGAAGAACTCGAAGGCTGTCACAGACGCTTGCAAGAACAGGACGCCCAGATCGACCGACAAGGCCGGGAAATGGGTTTCGCCCGGGAACAGGTGACTCGGCTGTTCCGAAAGCTGGAGGTCGCCAACCGCGTCATTGAGCAACAGCAGGTTTTGGTGGAAAACCTCACCCACCAGTGGGATACCAGCCAAACTCGGATGGCGCAGATGGAGCGAGAGTGCGCCGCCGCCCAACAGCGCTACAATGAACAGTGCCACGAATTGATTCGGACTCAAAATACCTGCCAGGAATTGCGATCGCGCCTGTACCGCCAGCAGCGCCACACCCTGCAATTCAAGGCGGCCCTGGAGCGAGCTTTGGAAATGCAGTCGCACTCCCCCTATGGGGACTCGCAGCGGACGACATCCCCCTCCCCAACTGCGGAGGCGGAAGGCTCGGCAACTCCGGCGGAACCGCAACCTCCGGCATCTTTTGTCCTCCATCCCCCGACCCTGAAACTCTCCAAAGCGTCGCCGGTCCAACCTTGGTCTTGGCAACTGTCCCATCACCCCGACGAGGGGTCGGAGGAGGGGGCAAGATCCGAGGAAACGCCCGGGGAGGAGAATCAAACGTCCTCTGGGAGGGAGAAAATTGTGGACTCCGAAAGCCCACCCGCAGCAACGGCCGCAACGGCCGAGGAAGGGGAGTCGGGGGCGATCGCTCCCCCGGTCGCCGAGACTTTCCCGGAGGAGCCGCCGGTGGAAGAATGGCCGCGACCGAGATTTGTGGAAGAGGAACTGGACCGCATTCGCCTGGAATATGCGGCCTCTCCCCCCGAAACTGAGGATGCCGTCGGGGGCGGGGTCGATTCCGAGGGAGAACGGGAGGAACGGGAGGCCAATTGGCCGGCACCGTTGATTTACCCCCAGCGTCGCCGGAAGTTGCAGTCTCTTTCGGCGATTCAGTTGCCGAGGTTCTCGACATCTGCGGTGGAGGAAAAGATCGAATTTTGACCCCCGCCGTGTAATTCGAGCAGACCGGTTGTATCCAACAGGGTAAATTGGGAATCGAAACAACCGCGCAGGGTTCTCAAAAGGTAAGGATGGCGAATTGCAGTTGGGTGGGATGCAGCCCTCCGAAATTGATTGAAAATTGGGCAAGACTGCATCGATAAAAACACCCAAAAAGGCGATCTTAATTGCGGCCTTCAGCCTCTTTTTTGATCGCTTCCAGGGTATTTTTTAAGCTACTTTCATAGATATTATAAAATATAGCCCTGCTGGGAGTTGAACCGGGATCGACGGCGACTTGGTGTTGAATCCTGACTTGTCTGGAGGAAATGGGTTGAATGGTCCAGGTTCCCTGCAGCGATCGCAAATCTCCTTCCACTAGCTTGAAGGCTATTTGTTGAGGGTAGGTTTCGACATTGGCGATCCGAACTCTGATCCTTTTATCGACGATGATCGCCCGGATTTGGTACACCAATTCAAAAACCTTTTGATTGCCTTGTGTTGTCAACAGTTGACTGTCGATAACGGTGGGCATGAATCGGGGAAAGTTCTCGTAATCCGTCAAAACTTTCCAGGCGGTATCGGCAGAGGTATTGACCAAAATTTCCCCGGTATATCGGCCATTTTCTCCGGTTAAAAATGCCCCCGAAACTTGTCGCGCCTGCCCGGAATCAGCGGCTGGTTTCGAGTCCGCAACTCGTCCTTTAAAGAGGGTAAAATTTAAACTCAATGCGACCAGTAAAATGGTCACAAAATGACGCTTATTGGGGAAATCAAAATTAGACGGCATCGGCTCTCAACTCAATTTTCATGGGTTTTCATGATTCTAGCAAAAAAGTCAGTCCAAAACCGTTATCTGGGAAACGGAAAATTCGACGGTGCAAAATGTGGGAGAAAAGAGATGGGAGAAAACTTGGGATATGGCGAAGGATTTGTGGGACTGACTCTCTACAGCCGTGTGAATTGATTCGCGACCATTTAATCCCCGCGCCGGCCAATCACAGCCCCCAAAATTGGAGGTTGGGGCCGATACCATTGAAAAATGGTGGCCGATTGTTATCTACCTGATGAGATTGAAAACTGCTATAATGGCGCCGTCGGTGTCCCGTGGTGAGGAGTCAACAGGTATGAAACTATTTCGAGTTCTGACAACTGCCGGTTCCGCGATCGCGATCGCGGCTAATCTCATCTTTGTCGGCCCCGCCTCCGCCGACGGTTTCCCCGACAATCCCAATCCGATTCCCCACAAGCGGGTCCCCCACAAGCGGACCCCCCCCACCGACGAATGCCGGCAATATCCCGTCCATCCCCGACCCCAAACGCGATACCATCCGGAACCGGACTTCCATGAACCTCACCCCGTCCGAGATGATCATCGTCCCATCGAGAGGGACTACACCCTACGGCCGGTCATCACCTACCGGGACTATTATCGAAATCCCGATCTCAAACCTCCCATCATCGAACCGCCGGCGACCTTGATGGATAGGCAGGCGATGAACATGGATTCCGAACGGGTTTTTGTGGTTTTGATTGTCCTCATTTTGTGGTTTATTTGGGGGCCAGGTTTTCGCACCAAAAAAGATAGCAAATAGCGTTTGGCAAACTAATCGAACCGTATTTCTACGGAATCTGCCCTTTGCTCTGATGGCGATCGCCCGTAAATTCAACAGTTTTCATTTTCCATTTCCCTTGCTAAGATAGGAATGTGTAGATAGATGAATGTGGATGCTCCCTAATCCATAAAACCCCGCCCCGCGTGAGGGACGGGGAGTTTTTTTTGGAAAGGAGAACTCGTCTCCTATCAAATCCGGTTATCCCCTCCTCAACCTCCCCAATCATCGACCGATGATTTAAGCGGGTAGGGGTCCCTGGCTTGCGCCCTCCGGAATTGATTCCCAAGCGGTCTCGATATCCAACTTGATATCAGACAGACTCAACCGGAGTCGGTTCCCAAACCTCGCCGTAGTTTTGTCGCAATTCTTCCCAGGCTTCCACCTGTCCGGGCTCGTATTCTCCGGGTTTCCCCCACTGCAGGAATGCACTCAAAGCGACGGAATCTTCCCCATCGACGAAGCGAATCGCATAGGTCGTGAAATTTCCCCGCTTCGCTTCTCCCGTTTCAAATTTAACCGTTTTAATTCCATCCATATTCAGGTGAAATTCAAACAGATCGGCGTGCATATTGGCATATTTCCCCTTGGGCAATTCTGCATAAAATAGTTTGGAAATTTTGCCTTTCACTTCCAGAACCGCCGCGCTGCTGGTGACGATCAGACGCAACGTCCCCAATTTTTCGCACGCTTCCAAAAATTCTTTTAAAGTTGCCATTTTGTCAATTTATCGATTTTTCCACTGGAATTTTACCACCCAGACTCCCTCATTTTTCATGGCGTTCGTAGGCGGCGACGATGCGCTGGACTAGGGGATTTCGCACCACGTCCGCCTGGGAAAATTCGCAGAAGGCGATCCCCTCGATATTTTGGAGGATTTTGAGGGCGACGGTGAGCCCGGAGGATTGGTGGAGGGGGAGGTCGGTCTGGGTGATGTCCCCGGTCACGACCATGCGCGATCGGTATCCCAGGCGGGTCAGGACCATCTTCATCTGGGCCGGGGTGGTGTTTTGGGCTTCGTCGAGGATGACGAAGGAGTTGTTGAGGGTGCGTCCCCTCATGTAGGCGATGGGTGCGACTTCGATGACGCCCCGTTCCATCAAATTGCTGGCCTTTTCAGGGTCGATCAATTCGTAGATGGCATCGTAGAGGGGGCGCAGGTAGGGGTTGACCTTCTGCTGCAAGTCGCCGGGGAGGAACCCGAGGCGTTCCCCCGCCTCCACCGCCGGACGGGTGAGGATCAGGCGTTCGTACTCGTCGGCGAGGAGGGCTTGCAGGGCGAGGATGGCGGCGAGGTAGGTCTTTCCCGTCCCCGCCGGACCGATGCAAAAGGTCAGGTCGTGGGTGCGGATCGCCTGGATGTACTGGCGCTGGCGGAAGGTTTTCGCCCGCACCTCCTGGCCCCGGCGGGTTTTGGCGAGGATATCTTGCTGGAGCTCTTGCAGTTTCTCTTCTTGGTGGGTGTTGATGGCGTGGCGGGCGGTGAGGATGTCGGGCCCGGTGATGGTTTTGCCATCTTTCCAAAATTCTTTGAGGGATTCGATCAGGGTCCGGCACAGTTCCACCTGTTTGGCCGTCCCACTGAGCATGACATCTTGGCCCCGCAGGACGACCTGGGCGCCGGTTTGTTTCGATAGGGTTTTCAGGTTGTCTTCTTGATAGCCGGCGAGGGCGATCGCACTTTCGATGCTGGGTAACTGAATCGTGAATCGCTCAGTCATTCAATTGGGTTTGATTGGGTGTTTCCTGTGGGGGTGCGGGGACGATCGCATCCACTTCAATTTCGACCGACATCTGGCGATCGATGATGCCCCCGGCCAGACAAAAAAACTCGGGAAAGCGGCAAGCGATCGCCGCCTTCCATACAAGTTTACTGGCCGTCCCGACGCACCAACCTCCGGGGGGGAGATGAGCGGCGACTTCGGGTCGGACGTTTGGGCGACGGCCGATTCGCGGCTGCCCTCGGGCGACTTTGGGGGGGAGAATCTTCGTAAATATCCAAATAGACGGACTCTCCGGCCACCCCGGCGATCGTGGATAACACGGTGCGAATGGCTTGGATGTTGTGTCCCCAGCGGCCGTAAACCCGGCCCTTATCCTCCGCCTCGAAGGCGAGTCGAATCCAAACTTTCCGCTGGGCGGACGATCGCTCGCAATCGACCCGCAGCGCTTCTGGGGACTCCAAAAACGGTCCGATCAGGAACCGCACCAACTGGGCATAATCAGGATTGGCTGGCGGGTTCTGCGGTGCTGGTGGATTCGGTGGAGACTCCGGATTTGAGTTGTTCAAAGACATTGGCTTTTTGCAGGATGTTACGCACAGTTCGAGTTGGCTGGGCCCCTTGCTGAAGGCGTCGAACAATGCCGGGGACATCCAATCGAGTTTCATCCGTTCTGGGATTGTAAAAACCCAGTTCTTCCAGGGGGCGACCTTCGCGACGAGACAGGCTGTTCATCGCGACAATTCGATAGCTCGCTTCTCGCTTTTTACCGTACCGCTTTAATCTCAGTTTGATCATCTTGAGCTAATGGACTCTCCTTATGGATTGTACGCTATTTTTTCAGTCTGGGACAGAGTGACTGGCACCAGCATCGAAGTGCTGGAATCTAAAATTCTAACATTTTTCCCGCCGGACTCGACCCGGCTCGACCCTCTAAAGCTGCCCGAAACCTTTCTTCTTTTTGGCTTTCTTCTTCTTTTTGCCACCCCCGCCGGGATACCCCCGGAACCCCGCCGGCGGCATTCCGCCCATCCCCGGCATTCCGCCCATCCCCGGCATTCCGCCCATCCCCGGAAACCGGCCCTGACCCATCTGCTGCATCAAGGTTCGCATCCGCTGAAAATCCTTCACCAGGCGCATCACGTCCTGTTCGGCGTAGCCCGCCCCCCGGGCGACCCGCTTGCGCCGCGAGGGGGAATTGGAGAGCAATTCGGGATTTTTGCGCTCCTGGACGGTCATGGAATTGATCATCGCTTCCGATCGCTTCAGTTGCGCTTCCCCGTGCTCCAACTGATCCTGGGAAATCTTGTTCATCCCCGGAATCAGCTTCATCAACCCCCCCAAAGACCCCATATTTTTCATCATCCGGGTCTGCTTCAGGAAGTCCGTGAAGTCGAATTTCGCCTCCAGGATCTTCTCCTGCATTTTCTCGGCGTCGGCGATGTCGAACTCTTCCTGGGCCTTTTCCACCAGCGTCAGGATGTCCCCCATCCCCAAAATTCTCGACGCCATGCGATCGGGGAAGAACGGTTGCAGAGCCTCCACCTTTTCCCCCACCCCAACGAACTTGATCGGGGCGCCGGAAATGCGCCGGATCGACAGGGCCGCACCCCCGCGGCTGTCCCCGTCCAGTTTGGTCAGAATCGCCCCGGTGATGCCGATTTGGTCGTTGAAGGTCCGGGTCAGGGTCGCCGCCTCCTGACCGGTCATGGCGTCCACCACCAACAGGGTTTCGTGGGGCTCAACCGTCTCTTTGATTTGAGCCAGTTCCGCCATCATGTTTTGGTCAATTTGCAATCGCCCCGCCGTATCCACGATCACCGTATCGATCCCCTGGGCCTTGCCGTGTTCGATCCCCCGGCGGGCAATTTCCACCGGGTCCGCGTCCGCCCCGAGTTCAAACACCGGGACATCGATCTGTTTCCCGAGGGTGATCAACTGGTCGATGGCCGCCGGACGATAGACGTCGGTCGCCACCAACAAGGCGGTGCGATTCTGTTTTTTCAAATGCAGGGCCAACTTCGCCGAAGCGGTGGTTTTACCCGTCCCCTGCAAACCCGCCATCAGTACGACCGTCGGGGCTTCCTCGGCTCGGGCGAGGGGGACGTTGCTCTCCCCCATCACCTTGACCAACTCGTCGTGGACGATCTTGACGAACTGCTCCCCCGGTTTCACGCCGGAGACGACCTGGGCTCCCTGGGCTTGAACGCCGACTTCCTTGACAAATTCTTTCACCACCTGGAGGTTGACATCGGCCTCCAGCAGGGCGCGGCGGACCTCTTTGAGGGCGTCTTGAATGTTGGATTCGGTGATTTTGTCTTGGCCCCGGAGTTTCTTCCAGGTGGACTCCAGACGTTCAGCTAGGGCATCGAACATGGTACAGATTTATCGCTCGGCAGTTGGGCAATGTTTTATATCATAGTCGAATCTGAAATCCGACACCATTGCGCGATCGCGATCGCCCGACGGGTTCTCAATTTCGGGCTCAACCAATCTGGCCCCCAGAAACGACCGATTTCCAGTGGAGCGCGCCACCCCAAGCCTTGTGGAGTGAAGACAACTCCCCCGAGTGTCATCAAAGCTGTTGAGAAAGCCCATATGGTGCGTCAAGCGCTAGAGAGCATTCCTACCGTGTATTGACCTGTGCTAGATAAGGGAAGTGGGTAGATTTTGGGTAGCGGTAGCCGTTACAGCACTTGAATAAAGCGCTGTAATCATTGCTAGATAAGGGTTTAACAAAAATCGGAGCGGCGGGATTTGAACCCACGACCCCCACTACCCCAAAGTGGTGCGCTACCAAGCTGCGCTACGCCCCGACGTGCTTTGCTAGTATAACACCAAAATTCAAAATTAGTAAACCCCCAAAATTTTGATCGCCGCCAAAAGTTCCGGAACCGCCTCTGGGGGCCAGCTTCCCTCGCAGCGACGCCCGCCGTTGAGGATCAATTGCAGGCTGTAGGCGTGGGGGTAGCCCTCCACCTGCATCCACAGGCGATCGCTTTCGGCTTCGCAGGCGATCCGCTCCTCGTCCATCAACTCCGCCGCCATGGACGCCACGGCGTCCGCGAGTTGTCCGGACAGGCGACAAAAATCCTCCAACTCGGCTTCCGTCAATTCGATCGCCCACCCGTCGCCGCCCACCAATCCCCGGTACTCGGGCGCCTGGGGATTCCACCCCAACCGCCAACCCACTCCGGTTTTGAGAATTTTCTCCATGTTCCAATTAAGGCAGCAACAATTCTGCGTCCCCCGCCTCGGGAAGGGGGGGAAAGGGGGCGTCCGAATCGTCCGAAGAGTCCGGCGGGGGAGGTTCGGAGCGAGGCGGTTCCGGGTCGGATTGAGCCCGAGCCGCTTCGGGGTTAAAAATACTCACCAGAACGTCAACCAGGGCGTTCCGTTCCTCCCGGCTCAGGGTCCGGATCGCCTCCCGGTCGCCCTGCATCGGATTGTCCCGCAGCGAGGTCGCGCTGGGGTACTGTTCCTCTCTCATCAACTCGTTCGCCCCCAGATAGTCCGCCAGGGTCAATTTCCAGTCGAACCGAAATTGGGGGGGACGGCTTTGGACGTAGAGATGATAGCGGATCAGGCGATCGATCAGGGTGTTGTCTGCGGCGAGTTCCCCGGTATCTGCGGAAACGTAATTATTTTCCTCGGGGAGGTCTGGTAAACGCTCGTAAACCTGTTTCCAGACATCTCTCACCCGCAGGGGAATCTGTTGGGCGACCCGGGTTTGGGGGGACTCGGGAAACAATTCGGCCCGTCCCGGAGTGGGAGCCGTCCCCGCGATCGCCCCCCATACCAACAGACTCGCCATCCCCAGGATAACGAGTCGATTTTGTCGCCATTGTCGTCGAAAATTTGGCCGTCTCATGGCAACGAAATCATTTAGCGATCGACAATAATTTCCGGCTGGGTCAACTCGTCGGACATCTCCACGATCGCCCGCAGCACCGGTTTCATCAAATTTTCGTCCATATTGTCGAAGTCTTCGTAGCGGCACTGTTTGGCTCGTTTGGCGACCTGAACGGTAATTTTGTAACGGTTGGATGCGGCACTGACCAAATCTGCCGCCCGCCGGGTCATTTCCGTGGAGTCGATATTGGAACGCTTCTGCATATAAGGTGAAACTCCGCCTGATTTGTCGATATCATCTTTCCATTCTAACCCATCGTGAGGTATCGAATCCCCACACCCCACCCCCCACACCCTTATTCTCGACCTGAACTTTTTCACCCTTTTGCCCTTGGGGGCGATCGCATTTCGCCGGCGAACTCCCCAACTCCTGAACTTATTCCCATCGACGAATCTGCATAAATTGGGGACACTAGATAGTATCAGTGGAGATGGAGTCACTGGAATTTCCCAAAGGAGGGCAGGGATCATGAAAACCGTTCTCGTCGTCGAAGATAATCCCATCAATTGGAAGGTATTTGAACGAATTTTGACCCGAAAAGGTGGAATGGCGGCTCATCACACCGAAGACGTGGAAACGGTGCTGCAAATGGCGACAGCGAAAGAGGCCGACCTGATTTTGATGGATATCTACCTCGCCAACAGCTATTACGAGGGAAAGGCGATCGATGGCCTCAAAATCACGCAAATGTTGAAAGCAAATCCCAAAACGGCCGATCTGCCCATTATTTTGGTGACGGCCCAGGGCGGCGATCGCGATCGCGAGTATTTTCTCGCCCAAAGTGGTGCGGACGGTTACATCCCCAAACCCATCACCGATCACAAAGCCTTTGTCGAACAGATCAAAGCGAAACTTCCCGCCGAAGCGTCGGTAAAAATCTGACGGACGGGGGCGAGGCGATCGCCGGTGAGGAGACTTTTTTAAACAGAACAAGCATCTATTATTTTATGTTTCGGCGAACATGAGTATTTCCGACCGATTGACCTTACAAAAAGAAGCGGCAAATCCCAGAACCCCCCCCGCCCGCCTGGAAGCGATCGCCCACAAAAGTACGGACTTGGGGCGGCTCGTCGCCAACAACCCCAACGCCCCCGGCGAACTGCTGAAAAAACTCGGCCGCAGCGAGGATATCGCCACCCGCAATCTGGTGGCACAAAACCCCAACACCCCCCTCTCGACATTATTGGAACTGTTAGAAGAATTTCGGAGAGCGGTGATGAATAACCCCAGTTTCGTCCGCTTATCTGCGGAAAAAATGGGGGCCGGCGATCGGCCCTCTCGGAATGAGGGACTCGGGAGTCGGAAATGAAAAGTGAAAAGTGAAAAGTGAGATTTGATATCAAATCCGGTTATTTGGCTACACTATAGCAGTTGTCTGTCTGCTGCGATACGGTTCGATCCCCCATTATCCCCCCTGATCTCCCCCCTGACAAAGGGGGGGTAGGGGGGGATGGGGACTTCGAGTCAACCGGCATACCTCATCAACTTGAAAAGTGCCGTAACTTCCCAATCATCTGAATATGATTTTCGCTGTTATAGCGCTGCTAGAGGGGGTGTAGGGTGTAGGGTGTAGGGTGTAGGGAGGGGAAATTCCCTCGACATCAGGGTTT
>NZ_JAYFER010000240.1:0-4639 GCF_055795065.1 Lyngbya sp. CCY1209 | reverse complement strand
GGCTCAAGCCGCTCGAGTCGATTTTCATCCCCGCTCTGAAGAGACGGGGCTTCCAATCTCCCGACTATCCTCGTGAGATTTTTGTCGCCGGCCGTGTCAGCTCCTTCGTCAGTTGCGCCCACCCGACCCCAGCGAAATGATCGAGACCAGGACTATGTATCAAGAGCAACCGCTACGGCGAATTTTGTTGATCGACGACAATCCCGACGACCGCCTCCTGATCGACCGGGCGCTCAGACAAGAATTTTCGGACACCGCCATCGAAGAAGTCGGGGAACCGGAAGGGTTGGAGGCGATCTTGGAACGGGGGGATTTCGACCTGGTGATCACCGACTACCAACTCTGTTGGAGTACGGGGTTGCAGATCCTCGAACGGGTCAAATCCCGCCACCCGGACTGTCCCGTGATCATGTTCACCAACACGGGAACCGAAGAAATCGCCGTCGAAGCCATGAAAGCCGGCCTCGACGATTACATCATCAAATCCCCCCAACATTTTCTCCGCCTCACCCAAGGGGTGCGGTCCGTGTGGGAGCGGGTCCAGAGTCGGCGGCGGGCCGTCCAATCCGAATATCGCCTCGGGTCTCTACTCAATCAACTGAGTTTGGGGGTGTTTTTCGTGGGTTCCGACGGCAAGATCTTGCAGTACAACCAGGCGCTGCTGGACTTGCTGGGGTTGCGATCGGACGAAGATGTGGAAAGGTTCATCCGGGAGCGGCTGCGGCTGGACCTGGCTGACGCCGCCCTGCGAGGGCAGGTCGATTCCGAGCAGCCGGCCCAAGAGTGCCGGGAAATTCAGTTCCGGCGGCCGGACGGGCGCCCGGTTTGGCTGCGGGTGAGTACGACGCCGGAGAGGCTCGGGGGGAGCCTGATCATCGACGGGTTGATCGAAGATATTAGCGATCACAAGCGATCGCAAGCGGAAATTCGCCAGCTCAACCAGACCCTAGAAAGTCGAATTCACGAGCGCACCGCCCAACTGGAGGCCACCAATCAGGAGTTGGAAATTTTCGCCTATTCCGTCTCCCACGACTTGCAGGCGCCGCTGCGCCAAATCAACGGCTTCGTGAGTTTGTTGCACGAACATCTCGCCGGGGCGCAACTCGACGCCACGAGTAGCAGTTACTTGGAGACCATCGCCAACCTCGCCCAACAGGCCGGCCGGATGCTCGACGAGCTGATCCGGTTTTCCCGCACCGGCCGGGTGCAGATGCTCCCGACGTGGGTCGATCCGTTTCACCTCGTGCAACAGACGAAACAACAGGCCGAGATCGATTTGGAGGGGCGGGAGATCGCCTGGACGGTGGAACCGCTCCCCCGGGTTTGGGCCGACCGGGAGCTGTTGCGGACGGTGTTTCAAAACCTGCTGGAAAATGCCGTCAAATATACGCGGCTCTGCTCGCGCGCCGAAATTACCGTCGCCGCCACCGAAACCGAAAAGGAGGTGATTTTCTCCGTCCGCGACAACGGGGCCGGATTCGACATGAAATATGCCGACAAACTCTTCGGCCCGTTTCAGCGCCTCCACTCCCGCAAGGTGTTTAAAGGTATGGGGATCGGGCTGGCCAACGTCCGCCGCATCGTCCACCGCCACGGCGGGCGGGTTTGGGCCGAAGGGGAGCCGGGAAACGGGGCGACGTTCTATTTCTCGCTGCCCAAGGAACCGCCGCCCCCCTCCGAGGGTCGCCCGTCGTAGGTGATGCGGCTCGATTCGTAGTCGGGGGGCTCGACGTGGATCAGAATCCGGGCGGGGTTGTAGCGCTTCTCCAGTTCGGCCTCCACCGCCTCCGTGATGTCGTGGGCCGTCTCCACGTCCTCCGCCTCCACCACCATGTGCATTTCGATGAACACCTGCCGCCCGATCATCCCCCGGGAGGCGATGGCGTGGCAGTTGACGACGCCGGGGACGGACATGGCGATCGCTTTGATCTGTTCGGGGGCGATCGCCATCCGGTCCACCAGCCAGGGCAAATTCTCCTCGATCACCTCCCAACCGCTGCGGAACACCAGCAGCGCCACCGGAAACGCCAGCACCAGGTCCAAAAGTTGCAGTTGGGGGACGTTCCAGCGGTTGCCCAGCCACACCCCGATCAACCCGGCGATCACCATCATCGTGATCCAGACGTCGCTCATGGTATGTTTGGCGTCGGCCACCAGCAGGGCGCTCCCCACCCGCCGCCCCACCCGGCGCTCGTAGTAGGCGACGAAAATATTCACCCCCAACACCGCCAGCAAAATCCACAGTTGGGACGGGGAGATGTTGACGGCGTGGCTTTCTTCGGAAAATAACCGCCCCACCGCGCCGCTGAGAATTTCAAAGCAGGCGATCCCCAAAAAGGCGGCGATCCCCAGGGCGCCCACCGCGTCGAATTTTTGGTGTCCGTAGGGGTGTTCGCGGTCCGGTTCCGGGGAGGCGAAGTGGTTGGCGACTAATCCCAACACGTTGTTGGCGCTGTCGGTGACGCTGTGGAGGGCGTCGGCCAGCAAACTCAGGGAACCCGTGGCCCACCCCACCACCGCCTTGATCGCCATCACCAACAAATTTAAAATCAGGGTGATGACCAGCACCCGCCGCACTTCGGACCGTCGATCGCCCGCCATCGCACTTGCTCCCGGTTGAAACCTTTACCCGTTGAAATCTTTGTCGAAATGATATCGAAAGTCAAGGGACGCACATCTGTTAAGATTCGTGTCGCGCCCGATTGCCGCGATCTCCGGCCGCCGGCGAGTCGGAGGGAACTTTCGCGGGCGGTGGAAATGTCGCGGGCGATCGCATCGGCGGGTACAATGCGATCGCAGCGAACTGGCATACCATCTTAAAAACGAATCATGTCCGCCCCCCCCCTGACCCTCAATTTAATTCAAGGCTCCGTCTCCCTGCGCTTCACCCCCGAAGCCGCCCGCCATTTGAAAGCGGCCCTCGACGAACTGATGCAAAAGCTCAAAGCCGTTTCCGCCCAATCGACCCCGGGCACCGGGCGGCCCGCCCCCCAAAAACCGGTCGAGTACCGACACGCGGGGGAGGTGTTCCTGGAGGTGTTCTGCAATCCCAACATCTGGCCGAGCCCCTTCGCCGCCAAAGTTCTGGTCACGGTCCGCGACGAGCGGATCAAACTCACGACGGAGGCTGAGTTGACCCAGATCGCTGATGATATTCAGCAGTACATCGACCAAGCCGCTTGACCTTGACCCGCGATTTTTCCGGGTCGCCTAGCCCGCACCGGTCGGCGAGTGCTAGAATGGGTTTCCAATTGGCTGACTCGACGGTTTCCGACACCCGTTCTCCAAAATTTGGGAGCGGTGGGAAGTCTGCCCCTGTTATTCCTCGACGAGTTTCGATTCTCATGAATGTCGATAACCTGACTCAGATGTTACACCAGGGATTTCGCGTCACCTTGGGCGCGACTTCCTCTTTAATTGAAATCTTGCAAGATCCCCAAAAGCGCGATGAGAATCTCGAAAAAATTCAGTCCCAGTTGAGCCAGCTTGCCGAAGAGTGGGCTGAGAAGGGGGCCGTGACGGAAGAGGAAGCCCGCAGTTTCGTGGATACCATCCTCTCCAACTCCGGCCAGTCCGAATCCGCCACGACGGTCAATTCGGGCGCGACTCCCGCCCCGCCCCCCGCCCCTCCGGTTTCCCAGTCCGGCGAGATCGGCGAAATTCAAGAACTCACCGACCAAATTGCGACGTTGAGGGCTGAGTTGCAGCGCCTGCGGGAGTCTGACTCGTCCACCTGACGACGCCTTGCAATCCGGAGCCGATGGCCCGGAGAAAAAAAGTAGAATCCCCGTACCTTCAGCGGAGGTCGGGGAAGATGTCAACAAATACTCGCTGCATTTGTGGGGTTGGGTTTTTCAGAGGGCCGAGTTGAAGGAGTCCCTAAATTTTAAACGCTGCATTAATTAAAGTATCGCGACGAACTGAATTTTTGGCACGAATTGAGTTCCGTTGCCACAGATAATTGGAATGGGAAGTTCCGAAAATCAACCCGGTCGGGTGTTCGATTGAATTCTCACCGTCAACTCTGAAAAACCCAACCCGATTAAATTTGCTTAAGTCAACATTGATGTCACTCAACCCGCGATCGCTTCAAAGGCCGGATTGAGCCTTGACTCTAATCATTCTCCCATTTTTCAGATCCGATTAGGTCGCCGATGCGATCGCGCAACAGGAAGTTGCACGCCTCGAGTTCGCACTCCACATAGGCCCATTCCCGAGCCGGAATGAATTGGCAGAGCGTGTAAATCGGTTGCTGACGGCCGATCGCACCCTTGTTAATGAGATTGCGTACTTCGTCTTTGATGACGTCGAGTGAGTATTGAACAGTGGTGTAAGTCATAATTCGCCCTCATGGGGTTGCCTGAGTGATTTGTGGCATCGATCTCAATATAATCGAAAATTGAGATTTAGGGAAGGGATTTTTTTCAGTATAAGCGAATACAATTTGCCGCCCAACTCGCATAAATAAAACCGAAATGCCTCGGGTCTAGGGGTAGGGGCGACATCGCCCCCCCCACGCCCGGTTGATTGATGAATTCGACAACTTATCAGTCGATAATGGCAGTTGATACTCTGCGGGTTAAAACCACGCAGATTCTTAAGTAATCCAAAGCTGGATTCTCAAAGGCATTATCAAAGT
>NZ_JAYFER010000239.1:0-27807 GCF_055795065.1 Lyngbya sp. CCY1209 | reverse complement strand
GGGGGATTTAGGGGGAGCAACCCCAACCCTCTTCAAAGTCCCCCTTTTTAAGGGGGATTTAGGGGGAGCAACCCCAAACCGTAACAGCCCAACGCCCCCCAATGCACCGGATGCTCAAACGGACAACCTTTGTCCTTGGCATACTTTTTAACCAGTTTTTTCGCATCCCCGACACGGGTGAGGGCTTTGGAATTATTGAGGACTCGATTTTCCTCGGCTTTCAGATGATTTTCCACCGGCTTTTTATACCGCTTCTTAAACTCCGCCGCCGTCATCCGCCGCATTTTTTGCTGTGCCGCTTGCAACGCCTGAACCCGGTTTAATCCCTCCCCCCGCTGTTCGTGATAGAGAATCGATAACAGCGCCGCCGAACAGTCGTAAATTGCCCACTGACTGGCTATGGCACCCCGCGCCCCCGCACAGAGAAATCCCGTACTCAATGCCACCGGTTCATCAACTAAACTACCGGGAAAAAATAGGTTCGTTTCGCAACAGGAGAGAAACACTTCCTCCAGTTGCGGGAAACGCCAACCGGGAGAAAACAGTTTGCTGACGCTGATGGTGCCGTCGCTGAGTAGTAATCCCGACTCTTGAGAATTGTCGAAGCGACTTTGGGCGTGGTGGGTGCTCACCAGGCGGTTAACTTGTTGGAGTAATTTCCGGTAGTTTTGGCGGGTAGCCGCCGAACCGATGAGACGCCGTTGGGGGTCGATTTTGAAGAATTCGGCGACTTTTGCCCCCTCAAAGCCGCTGAAGGGCAGGTCGTCGGTGGCGTTTTCTGCAGTGCCATAATTGGTGTCGGAGATGTTGCCGCGTTTGTGGCAGAAGCCGAGCACTTGCAGGCTGGGGGCGTATCGGATGAGGAATTTATCGCCGAGATAGCCCTCACCCCCAACCCCTCTCCCAGTGGGCGAGGGGAGATGGATGGGTAGGGCGGCGAAGGGGATTTGATGCAGGAACAGATGGGGAACGATGACTAATTCTTCGATGTCTTGCAGGTGTTCTTTTATCAGGCGGTTCAGTTCCAGGCGGCGGGAGAGAACCGCCAGCACTTTGGGCATTCGCCGCTTCCACTGTTGCTTGCGTTGTTTGCGTTTTTCCTGGTGTTTTTTTTCGTCTGCTTCGGTGATGCCAAACCCGGCATAGGGGGCAACCCACATTTTTCGCAACCACTGTTGTAGGGTGTTGTAGCCCTGTCCTTTGCAGGTGAAACAACGGGGTTGGGACTCTCCCGAACGGAGGATGAAAATATGGGTATCGTTGTCGGTGGTATAAAAGTTGAGAATTGCCGTTTTTTCCGATAGCAGGGGTAGAAAATCTGAGAGTTTCGGGGGTTGAACTTGCCGCAGTTTGGCGACGACTTCATCAACGTTGCCGAGTTGGTCGAGGATGACTTGTTTTTGGCCTTCGATTTCGGCAATGTCAGCGGAGACGGTGGTGGCGGCGCGGAGTTGGCGGGTTTTGAGTTTGTCGGGTTGGGTTTCCCCGGAGTCGTCTTGGGTGTCCCCGGAGTTGTCTTGGGTTTCCCCGGAGTTGTCTTTAAATTCCTGGCGTTTTTGGGTGATTTGGTCGTCGAGGCGATCGAGTTGTTGCAGCCACTCCTGCACCTGGGGGGGAATGTTGCCGTCGGCGTAGAGGTCGGCGGTTGCCATCAAGTCTACCAGGCGTTTCGCCCTCACCCGTTCGACGATTTCCAGGGCGGTGGGGATGTCGTCGAGGTTGATGGCGGCTTGGATGGCGTTTTCGTAAATATAAATCGATTCGGCGACAATCTGCTGGCGACGGTCTTCGCTGAGGGCGGAACGCCGGGAGAGTTCAATGGCTTCAATGGCAACCTGATACTGCTTTAAGGCATCTTGCCAATGCCCTTGATTAAATTCCAGGTTCGCCCAATTGCGGGCGGTTGTCAGGCAATCTAAGGGGAAAAGTTCCGGTTTCCAGACGGTGAGGGCCGCTTGGTAGCAGTCGATCGCGTCTTGCAGGTTGGCCGCGCGATCGCCCGTGGGGAGGTCAGAGTAGGCAGTCCCCAGGTTGTTTTGGGTCGTGGCCCATTGTAGGGGGGCGGTGTCGGGTTTCCTGACGGTGAGGGCCGCTTGGTAGCAGTCGATCGCCCGTTGCAGGTTGGCCGCGCGATCGCCCGTGGGGAGGTTTGAGTAGGCAGTCCCCAGGTTGTTTTGGGTTTGTGCCCACTTGTCCGGGAGGCGATCTTGGGGTCGGGCGTCGAGGACCAACCGATAGAGTTGAATGGCAATGGCGACATTCTGTTCTCGGCGACCTCGGGGATAGTCCTGAAGACGAATGGCGATGTTTTCAATCAGTCCGACGACGCCTTCTTCTAACTCCTGATTTTCTGCCGTGCGGACTTGTTGAAGAAAGGTTTTCGCCGCATCAGCCAAGTGGGGGTCAAGCCGTCCACCCCGTTTATCCAATTCCTGATAAACATCCTCGGCGCCTCCATTGATTTCGGCTTGCAGCAAGGCTTGCAGAAAGGCGAGTCTCTGTTGGTTCTCTTCGTTCATCGGCAATACTTCCTGGGGTGGTTTGGGTTGGGCAATGGGCGGGGTTTCCCGCAGCCGCCGCCAAAAGCGGCGAAGGGGTTCAAAGAATTGTTTCATAATTCCTCGTTTTCGGGGGTTGTTTTGGGCGTCTGCTGTTCTATCGATTCTGGCACGGGTTTTTTATGCGGGGTTGGGTTGGGCGCGGGCGGCGGGGGGGGCTAAAGCCCAACAACGGGGGGGTTTGTGGGCGGGTAAATTTTTGTGAATTTGAGCTTGACTTTTTTCGGGATTTGACAGACTATAACACCATGAGAAAATGTGCCGCCATATAATATGGCTCTGGGGAGGAAGAAACCGCTGGGGAATCAATTCCCCAGCTCATAGCGAAAATCCTCTCAAGAGGATTAAAGAACCATCCAATCGAGTCAGTCCACTTAAGTGGACTTCTGCTGTGAGCCTTGAAATTCATTTCAAGGCGGGACTTTCGGTTGGGGAATTTTTAGGCATCTGGTGGCGGGGGAATCTCGACATTTTCCGTCGCAGGCATCAACTTAATCTCTTCTTTTGCCGCCGCCTTGTTACCAGCAATCACCTCCTCCATTGCCTCCATAAAATGGAACTGATGCACCCGTTTCTCGGAGTCCGGCTGTTCCGTGCTCGCCGCACCCACCACCGCATTCAGAACCGCCTTTTTGATATCCCGCCCCGAAACGCCCTCGAACTGTTTAGCCAGTTCTGAAAAATTGACCGAATCATCCAATCGATATGCTAAAAAAGGGGGAGATTAGAGCGTTGGGATGAGAGTCAATCGACTTGGATGATCAGGTGATCGAAAAAGAGCGATCGCTTCATTTTTGCATAGGGATCTAACTGCGCTTCCATCGATTCTGTCCAGGCGTAAAGTGGACTTTTATCGAGGCTAAACAGTGGGAATTGGGGGGGAGGAACGAAGTTTTTGAACAGGGGTTGAAAGAGCGATCGCGCCGTTTGCTGCCAGTGACGATATTCCAAACCCTGCAACTCGTTATCCAGGACATAGATCCCCTTGAGAGCGGATTCTGGACTGTTCGATTTGATCTCAAAGTCCCGATGGTCAACGGTGGGAATTTGATAGTCAAAACTGCCGTTGTCATTCGTTGAATCCACCAGCCAAATTTTCAGCTTTTGCCAATTCAGATGGGACATCCGACGACTCTTGCTAAAGATGGGACGGCTGATGTTTGCGTCCATAAAGCTGTAGGTTGTGTCGCTGACGATGTACTGCCCCCCTTGCATTTCTCCGGGAACGCCAATCAATTCAATCTGTTTGATTTTGTTGTCCCGTGACGGGTTGGGTTCTAGCGTCATGGTCAGGAAAACCGTGGGACGGTTGTGGGTTTGATGGGTGTGATTCTGATTGGGCCTTGGCATGGTTTTACGTCCTGTTTACAATTCAATTTGGGGAGATCAGACTCTTTGCCTTTAATTGCGAACTGCTTTCAGCACGGTCGCTTCTTTGCGGTTGGGTTTGACGACGTTGCTGGGTGCTTTTTCGAGTTTGCTGATGACGGATTCTCCTTGGGGTTCCCACATTTCGACCACCGCTTCGCCGTCGAGAATGTAGAATAGGAAGTACAGCAGATAAGCGACGGCAAAGTAGGTCAGAATGACAGAGGTGAGGTAAGCCAGATAAAAGACTTCAATCAAGGTGAGTACCCATTCGATGAACGCCTGAAAGATAGTTTCCATTAACTTTTTGGCTTTTTTCCACAATTTTTTCAGCCAGTTCCACATATTGCACTCCATGTTGTGGGTTGCAGAAATTGGGCGACTCGCCGTTTCCACTCTGGGGGTGGCTTGCTTGCCGCTACATAGCTATCGGAGAAGCGATCATTTTTTATGCGAAGGCTGGAGAGTGGTGTCACCTTGAAAAGGCTGTATCTTCTGCCTGACAAGGATTTCGGCGATTTCAAAAATGCGATCGCACCCTCGGACCGGCGGGGACTCAAACCCAACAACGGGGGGTTTGCGGGTGGGGAAATTTTTGTGGATTTGGGGTTGACTTCTGCTCGGATTTGACGTACTATAACACCATGAGAAAGTGTGCCGCCATATAATATTGCTCTACAGTTGATTTTCCTCTGCGCCCTCCGCGCCTCTGCGGTGAAAATTTCGGCTTTGAGGGCGCAAGTTTTGCGCCCCTACAATTGGGGATTTTTTCCGAGCTTTGAGGGCGCAAGCCTTGCGCCCCTACAATTGGGGATTTTTTCCGAGCAGCCAATAGGTCGTCATTTCTCCCTTTCCTTTGACGGGGATTTCTCCCCGTTTTTTAAATACATACTTTTCCCGCAGGCGCCGATAGGTTTCCTCCGTGACTTGGATGGAACCGGGCGCCCCCGATGATTCCATGCGAGAAGCAATATTAACGGCATCTCCCCATAAATCATAAATAAACTTTTTGATTCCAATTACCCCCGCCACCACCGATCCGGTGTTGATGCCGATGCGAATTTGGAAGGATTCAGAACCGGGTAAATCGTCGCTCTGGAACTGCTTCATCGCCGCCTGCATTTCTAATGCCATATCCGCGATCGCTTCTGCGTGGTTGTCCTGGGGCAAAGGCAAACCCCCCACCACCATGTAGGCATCGCCGATGGTTTTGATTTTCTCCAGACCGTGCTTTTCCGCCAGATGGTCGAAAATGGAAAACATTTCGTTGAGCAAACTCACCAATTCGATGGGCGGCATCCGTGCCGAGAGGGGGGTGAATCCGACGATATCCGCGAATAAAATCGTCACTTCTTCAATAGCCGAGGCGATCGCTTTTTGGTCCCGTTTCAACTGGTCCGCGATCGGTTTGGGCAATACATTCAACAGCAGATGCTCCGATCGCTCCTTCTCCTGACGCAAAGCCGCCGTCCGTTCTTCAACCCGTTGTTCCAATTCCCGGTTAGTTTTTTCCAGGGCAATAAACGATTCCCGCAACTGCTGCACCATCGTATTAAATGATTGTGCCAAAATCCCCAATTCTTCGATGCTCTCCTCCTCAACCCGCTGGTCGAGTTCCCCGCTGGCGGTGGCATTTCTTGCACCCCGGGCGATCGCACCGGAGGCTTCACTGAGGCGTAAAATGGGTTGAGCGATCCGTCTTGCCGTGAACACTCCGAACATCGTCGCCAGCACCAGCGCCACCAAACATAATACAATCGTCGTGCGGGTGTTGGCATTAATCCGCTCCATAAAATCCGCCTCCGGAACCACCACCACAATCAACCAATCAATCCCCCGGGGGTCGGTAATGGGAGTCACCTGCAAAAATTCCCGCCGTCCGTCGAGGCGAAAAATCAACTGTTCTCGGCCGTCAATTTCGCCAAGATCTTGGAAGCGATCGCTCAAATATTGAGCCGTCGCCTGGGTGAGGGAATTGCTGCTGTTCACCGCCCGAATTCTGGGTGTCGCCCGGGTTTCGTCCTCGTTCTCGAAGGTTTCTTCCAGGGTCGAAGTCGCCACCAGCAAACCGTTGCGTTCCATGATGAATGTCTGTCCGGTTTTGCCGATTTCCAGGGTGCTGAGAAATTCGCTGATTCGCTCCAACGTCAAATCCGTGCTCGCCACCCCCAGCAAATTGCCGTCCCCGTCGAAAATGGGTTGGTTGGCGGAAATCACCAGGGCCTTGGAGCCGAAATAGGCGTAGATTTCACTCCAGACGGGTTCCCCCGCCTCCACCCCCGCTCGATACCACGGCCGGATTCGGGGGTCGTAGTTGTCCCGGACGCTGACCAACTCGGTGCGGTTTCCCCCGGCGTCCGCCAGCCACTTTTCCAAATTGCCGCCGGTGCTGTCCGCGAGGATGTCAAATTCGATGGAGCCGTCGTCGTAGCGGTTGGCGCCGATGTAAACCCCCGTTTCGGTGCCGATGCCGATGTAGCTGGCGGTTTGGAACTGCTGCATCTGGGTCCACAGGTAGCGCTCGAGTTGGGGGAGATTGTCCAGGGAGATCAACCCCAGGCGTACCGCATCGACGTTGATCTGGTTGACGAGGTGGGGGGTTTCCAGGTAGGTGTCGAGTTCCTGGCGGATGCGATCGCTCACTTCCCCCTGCAACTGGGTGGCCAAGTCGTTGACGGCGCGGGAGCCGTTGCGAAAGGAGAGCCACCCCGTCAATCCCACCGCCATAATAATTTGCACGAAGAAGGGGACGACCAAAACCAGGCGCAGGGACAGTTTGGGCGCGTCGTGCGGTCGCCGACGAAATAGAGCCTTCAAACCCATGTGTAGAGCCTCCCCAGATGAGCGATCGGAACCGAGCGAAAATCCTGTCAATCTTGAATACCCCAACGGGAGCGGGCCAAAATCCGCAGCGATCGCGCTTCGGATCGCCTCCCGTTCTCTTACATCCTAAGTGAGATGGAGATCGGGACGATCACGGCGTGGGAGTCCGCACTCGGGTTTCGGTGCCGAAAGTTTTGGCAGCTTCCTGGTCGGACACCCGGGTATTGCGGTAAGCTGGAATAGAGTTGGAACCGGTTCAAATGCGCGATCGCACCCTCAATTTCTACGATTGACAATGTGACCGTTTCTCAACCTTATTTTCGCGACAATTTTCCGAAATTTGACGCCGGTTCGCCGCGATTGTCGGTGGTAATACCCATGACGGATGAAGGTCCTGATGGGTTAAAACCCGCTCCCCAAATCCGTCAGTTTGTCCGAAGATATAAAAGTAGGTCGAAGCAAAAATTTGTCGGATATTTGTGATTCGGGAATGCTTCCCGGTCAATCCTTTGAAACGCCGATCTTTTGCTTCGGAGTGGGTGATTGCAATCACCCATTTTGGGTTGCCCGACCCCATCCCAACTCGGGCGGATTCCGAATCAGGGTACATCTAAGATGAAAAAAATTGCTGTCATGCTCGGGCTGGTCGCCTCTACGAGCTGTGGATTGTTATTGTCTGCTGATTTTGGCGCGGTCGAATCTGCCCAATCGTCGTCCTTGAATCGAGTCAGAAATGAGAGCTCGATCGTCGCCCAGACGGGCTACGAGGGGAGAAATGAGGACGGCGAGAGCGAAACCGTAGATACCTCCAGTTGAGTCGCTCCGCGCCGCCGCATCAGTTATAGCAACCGCCAAGGCGGTTAGGACAGATCTTCCGACGACTGACTCCGTTTCTACAGATCGCAATGTCCTAACCGTTGGAGTCCGTTGCTATACCAACAGGGTTGGGCGGCGATGAGTTCCTTGGCGGATTCGATGTCAAGGGGGCGGGCGAAAAAGTATCCCTGGCCGAATTCACATCCCAATTTCTGGAGATGGGCCAGTTGTTGGGGAGTTTCGATGCCCTCCGCGATCGCCCGCATCCCGAGAGAGTGGGCGAGGGTGACGATCGCCCGGAGAATTTTCAGATCTTCGTCGGTGCGTCCGATGCGGCTGACGAAGGCGCGGTCGATTTTCAGCGTGTCCACGGGGAACTGTTGTAAGTAGCTCAGGGACGAATAGCCGGTCCCGAAGTCATCGATGCTCAACTGCACCTGGCGAGCTTTGAGCTGTTCGAGGATGGCGATCGCGATTTCGGCGTTGTCCACGATGGCGCTTTCGGTGATTTCCAACTTCAGGTGAGAGCCGTCGAGTTCCGTTTCCGCGAGGATGCGATCGACGGTTTCCACCAGTTGCGGTTGGGAAAACTGCTTCACGGACAAATTGACGCTCAACGTCAGGGTGTCGTCGGCCCCGAGCCGCTGTCGCTGCCACTCCCGCAGTTGGCGGCAGGCTTCCCGCAACACCCACAGTCCCATCGGGACGATCAGCCCCGTCTCCTCGGCCACCGGAATGAAATGGCCGGGGGAAATCACCCCCCGGGTGGGGTGTCGCCAGCGGACGAGGGCCTCGAAACCGGCCAGCTTCCCGGTTTTCAGAGAGACGATGGGCTGGTAGTACAGCATCAACCCCTGATTTTCGATCGCCAGCCGCAGGTCCGTTTCGACCTGGAGTCGGGTCAGGGCTTTGGCGTGCATGGTCTGGTCGAAGACTTGGTAGCAGGTGCGGCGGTCGGAGTCCTTCGCCCAATACATCGCCGTATCCGCGTCCCGCAAAATCTGTTCGGGTTTGTCGTAGGTGTCATTCGCCAAAACGATGCCGATGCTGGCATTGATAAATACCTCGTACTGGCCGGCAATTTTAAATGAAATGTCGAGTTTTTTTTGAATCCGTTCCGCCAGGGCGATCGCCTCGTCGAGGTTATCGATTTCCTCCAATAAAATCGTGAATTCGTCCCCCCCCAACCGGGCCAGCAGGTGGGAGGATTTGACGCAGGGACCCAACCGTTTGGCGATCGCGACCAGGAGTTCGTCTCCCATCAGGTGTCCCAAGGAATTGTTGATCACCCGGAAGCGGTTTAAATCCAAGAATAACATCGCAAACTGATAGTTCGATTCCCGTTTGACCCGGGCGAGGGATTGGTTGAGCCTGGTCATGAACAGCGCCCGATTCGCCAGCCCCGTCAGGTGGTCGTGCCAAGCCATGAACAGCAATTTTTGCTGGGCGTGCTGCCGTTCCAGAACTTCTTGTTGCAACTTTCGATTGCTCTCCTCGAGTTGGGAGGTGCGCTCTTTGACGCGCAATTCGAGTTCTTCGTTGAGGCGGACAATCTGCGATCGCGCCGCGAGTAAATTGAGTTGATTTTTGACCCGGGCCAGCACTTCTTCCACCTGAAACGGTTTGCCGATATAATCCACGCCCCCCACCGCAAACGCCTTCACCTTGTCCGCCGCCTGATTGAGCGCGCTCAAAAAAATCACCGGAATTTCCCGGGTTTCCGGGGCGGCTTTCAGGTGTTCGCAGACCTCGTAACCGTCCATATTCGGCATTTTTATATCCAGCAAAATGATGTCGGGCAGGGCTGTTTTGGCGACGATCAAAGCCATTTTCCCATCCACGACACCCCGCACCTTGTACCCCTGCTGTTTCAGGGTATTAGAGAGAAAGCGGAGGTTGTTCGGCGTGTCGTCAACCACCAGAATATTGGCAGGGGGAAAAGCGGTCAAACTATTGTTCATAGAAATTGACAGATGGGTGGGATAAGAAAGGGCGAGGGATGGAAAAAGTAAAAGGGCTCGGGTCAATTATAGGCGATCGATTTTAAGTTGCGACGGGCGGAAAGTCGGGGAACTCAGTCCCGAACGGGAGCTCGGGTTTCCGACAAACTCATGATGCGATCGCAGCGAAAATTCAGGACCAATTCGGTCAGGGAATTCGCCAGCCGACGCTCAGTTTCCGGAATCTGGCGGATCAAATTGAGCATCAGTTCGTCGTCGGCGCCCCTGGCGGCCTGGTGGAGTTGAGCAACCCAATCTTTCGGCATCACGTTCAGATCTGTCCGCGTCGGCTCCTGCTGCGCGAACTGGGACTGAATCGCGGCAGGGCAGACCCTTTCGTAGATATCCTCGGACCCCAGATATTCTCTCATCTTTTCCAACAAAATGTCTTCCCGAAATGGCTTGCTGATGAAATCGTCGCACCCGGCCGCCAAAATCGCCGATCGCTCCTCCTCCAGGGCGTTGGAAGTGAACGCGACGATGGGGGTCCGCCGCCGTTTCTGCCGTTTCTTCTCCAGGCCTCGAATTTGCCGGGCGGCTTCGCAGCCGTCCGTCACCGGCATCCGGATGTCCATCAAAATCAAATGGGGCTGCCAACGCCGCCATTCGAGCACCCCGTCCCGGCCATTTTCCGCCGTCCGCACCTCGAACCCGATCAGGGTCAGCAATTTCTGCAACAGCAGGCGATTTTCCCGCTCGTCCTCGACCACGAGGATGCGGTAGGCGGGCTGGCCGGGAGCCAGGGCGACGGGCCGGGGGATCGGCGCAGTCGCCCGGATCTCGTCGGCCGATACCGGGGCAAACCGGACGTGAAACGCGAACGTCGTCCCCCGCCCCAACTGGCTGCGGACCGTCATTTCCCCCCCCATCAGTTCGACGTACCGGCGGCCGATGGACAGGCCCAAACCCGTGCCCTGCCCCGATCGCCGCCCGGTTTCCGTCTGGGAAAAGGGCTCGAACAGGCGGTCGAAGTCTTCGGGGGCGATCCCCGGTCCGGTGTCCTCCACTTCGCAATAGAGCGCGTCCCCCGTCCCGGCGGCGACCCGCAGGGTGACGGTCCCGGCTTCGGTAAATTTGATCGCATTTCCGAGTAAATTGATCAAAATTTGCCGCAGTTTGCCTTCGTCCGCTTTCAGGTATCGGGGCAGGTCGGAATCCCGCCGCACCCGCAGCACCAATCCGGCGGATTTCGCCTTCAGTTGAAACAGTTGTTCGAGGGAGTTGAGGAGGGCGTAGAGGTCAAAGGCGACGGGGTTGAGGGAAATCACCCCCGCCTCGATTTTGGAGACTTCCAAAACGTCGTTGATCAGGGTCAGCAAATGTTCGCCGCTCCGGCAGATGATGTCGAGATATTCCCGATTTTGCCGGGAAATTTCCGGGTCGCGGGACATCAGTTGGGCGAACCCCAAAATGGCGTTGAGCGGCGTCCGCAGTTCGTGATTCATGTTGGCGAGAAACAGACTTTTGGCGCGGTTAGCCGCCGCCGCGGCCTCTTCCGCTTTGCGGCGCTCTTGAATTTCCCGTTGCAGCCGTTCGTTCGCCTTTTCCAGGGCGATTTTGTGGGTTTCGAGCTTCACGCGATCGTCCATCTGCCGGACTTTGGCAATTTGGCTGAGTTCTTCGAGGAGTTCCCGCTCTTGGTTGGCGGCTTTCAGGGCCGCCTCCGCCCGCTTGCGTTCGACGATTTCCCACTTCAACCGCCGACCACATTTTTTGAGTTTGACCAGGTTGGTTTTGAGTTTAGAATTGGCCTCCGTCAACTCTTTTTGACTCTGAAAAATGCGACTTTCGAGCTGTCGATTTTTGAGTTGTAGCTCCCGGTTAATACGGAATAAATACCCGCCGCCGATGCCCCCGCCCGACAGCAAAATGGCAGCGAAGATCCACCCCCCCGATCGCGATCGCCGTGGCGGTTCGGGGGGCGGGTCAGAGCGGCGATGGAACTTGGGTTGGGGGTCTTCTTTACGGGGGATATCGCCTCCCGGCATCGCTTCATAAGTCGGGCTTTCTTGGGCAGAACCAGCCAGGATAAAAAAACCGCAGAAAATTAGGGCAATAAAACCCGAAATAATCGGAAAATAAACCGCCGTTTTGTGGGGTGATAAGTTATCGTTCATAGTTGCCATTGTCCCCCGGGGAAAATTGGGGTCATTCCCGCAATTTTAACTCACCATTGCGGCGATCGCGCGATCAGGGCTTCCACCTCCCCGGCGTCGAGGGATTTAGAGAATAAAAACCCCTGTCCGAATTCGCAGCCCAGCGATCGCAGGTGGGCGAGCTGCTGCGGGGTTTCGATCCCCTCGGCGATCGCCCCCATGCCCAGGTTGTGCGCCAGGGTGACGATAGCGGCGACAATTTTAAAGTTGTCAGATTTTTCGCCAATTTTATGGACGAAAGATCGGTCGATTTTGAGGGTATCGACGGGGAGATGTTGCAGGTAACTCAAAGAAGAATAGCCCGTGCCGAAATCGTCGATGCTCAACTTCACTTTCAGGGCTTTGAGTTGATTCAAAATTGCGATCGCTTGGTAGGCGTTGTCCATGACGGCACTTTCGGTAATTTCCAGCCTCAAATTCGTGCCGTCCAACCCCTCCCGGAGCAGTACCTCCTGCAAGCAATCCAAAAGATCGGGCTGGGAAAACTGCTTCACAGACAGGTTGACGCTCAAGGTGTAATGCCAGTCTTGTCGGTATTTTTCTTTCCAAACTCGGAGCTGCCTACAGGCTTCTTTCCACACCCAAAGCCCCAGGGGAATAATCAATCCCGTCTCTTCGGCAACGGGGATGAAATCGCCGGGATAAATCAAGCCAAGATCGGGGTGTATCCACCGGATCAGCGCCTCAAACCCCGCCACCTTTCCGGAGCGCAGCGACACGATCGGCTGGTAGTTCAAAACGAACTCCCGATTCTCGATCGCCCGCCGCAAATCCATTTCCAAAGCCAAACGTTTTTGGGCTTGGGCGTGCATAGTGGTATCGAAGATCTGATGGCGAGCTTTTCCCAGATCTTTCGCCCGATACATCGCCGTGTCCGCATCGCGCAAAATATGTTCGGGCTTTTGATAGTTCGCCCCCCCCAAAACGATGCCGATGCTGGCATTGATAAACACTTCGTACTGATCCAACAGATCAAAAGGGGCACCGAGTTGATTTAAAATTAAATCGGCAATTGTCACCATCTCATCTGGGCTTTGAATCGACTCCAATAAAATGGTAAATTCGTCCCCTCCCAGGCGGGCGACGGTGTGGGATGAAGGGATGCAGGACCGCAGCCGGTCGGCGACGGCGACCAGGAGGGCGTCCCCCACAAAATGGCCGAGAGAATCGTTGACCACCTTGAAGCGATCGCAGTCGAGGAACAAAACTGCAAATTGACGTTCGGGGCATTTTTGGGCGCGGTCTAGGGCCTGGGTCAGTTTCTTCATGAACAGCGCCCGGTTCGGCAAGTCGGTGAGGGTGTCGTGCCAGGCCATGTGCAGCAATTTTTTCTGAGTCCGCCTGCGCTTGAGAATTTCAATTTTGAGCACCCGGTTGGTGGACTCCAGCTCCGCCTGGGCCTGCTGGCGGCGGACGATTTCCCGCTCCAATTCGGCGGTGCGATCGCGGACCCGCCGTTCCAATTCCTCATTCAGAGTCCGAATTTCCGCCTTCGCCCTCAACAAATTAAGTTGGTGTTCGATGCGAGTCACCACCTCCTCAAATTGAAACGGCTTGCAGATGTAATCCATCCCCCCCACCCGGAAAGCTTTCACCTTCTCTTCCACGTCGTCCAAGGCGCTCAAAAAAATCACCGGGATCTCCGAGGTAGACCGGTCCGCTTTCAGGCGTTCGCAGACCTCGTAGCCGTCCATCTGGGGCATTTTGATGTCGAGTAAAATCAGGTCCGGCGGGGCGAGGTGGGCGACCCGCAGCGCCATCTGTCCGTTCACCACGCAGCGGACATCGTACCCCCGAGCCGTGAGGGCGGTCGATAGAAGGTGGAGATTTTCAGGCGTATCATCAACGACGAGGATATTGGCTTTCGGCATCGGGAATTTGTTCGATCAGATCGATAATGCGGTCACAGCGGAAATTGCGGACCCAATCCTCGATCGCCGCGGCCAGAGTGCCGCACCCTTCGGGTACTGCGGCGATCAGCTCGAAAATGCGATCGTCATCGACGCGGCTGGCCGCGTCGTAGAGTTGGGCGACCCACGTCGGAGACAGCGATCGCATCTGGGATTGGAGGGCGTTGAAATCGGCCAACTGGGAAGATGAATTAGACCCCGGAACTTTTATTGTCGAGCCAGAACGGAGATACCGAACACCCAAATATTGACCGAGATTCTCCAACAGCGAGTGTTGACGAATAGGTTTGAGGAGAATACCGTTGCAGCCCGCCAATTTGATAATAGACCGTTCCGACTCGGAAGCACCAGCCGTCACGGCCAGAATCGCGGGGGAATCGGGAGTCCGGGCCGCGGCGCGGATGCGGCGGGTCGCCTCGTACCCGTCCATCACCGGCATCCGCAGGTCCATCAGGATCAGCTCGGGCCGCCAGTCTTCCCAGACCGCGATCGCCTCTTTACCGTTCTGTGCCTCCCGCACGTCAAATCCGAAGGGGTCGAGAAATCGGACGATCAACTGGCGGTTTTCCGGGCGGTCATCGACCACCAAAATCCGGGGCACCCGCCCCCCCGTCGGGACTAAACCCACAATTGATCCCCGCCCCTGCGGGTCGCCCAACGCCACCGGTTCGGGACTCTCGGACCCCGCCGGCAGGGTGAACCCAAACACGCTCCCCGCCCCCGGTCGGCTGCGGACTTCCAGTTTTCCCCCCATCATCTGCACGAATTTGTGGCTGATACACAGACCCAACCCCGTCCCCCGCTGGGATTGGCGGCCCGCGGCGGTCTGCACGAAGGGCTCGAACAGCCGGTCCAATTCTTCGGGGGCGATGCCGGGGCCGGTATCTTCCACTTCAAACCGCAGGAAATCGGGGGGTTCGCGGCCCACGCCCAGGGTGACGCGGCCGGATGCGGCAAATTTGATGCCGTTTTCGAGCAAATTGATCAAGACTTGGTGCAGTTTGGCGCGATCGCCCGTGACGTACCGGGGCACATCCGGGCCGATCTCGAACGCCAGTTCCAAACCTTTGGATTCGGCCGAGAGTTGCAGCATCTGTCGCAGGGAGTCGAGCAGCTCGAACAGGTCGAAACGGCTCGTGTTGATGGGGGTGCGGCCGGATTCGAGGCGGGACATCTCCAAAACGTTGTCGATGAGTTCGAGCAAATACTGGCCGCTGCGGTAAATGCGTTTCAGGTTGTCGCGGTGGGGCCGCTGCAGGGCGGCGTCGTCGAGCAGGAGTTCGGCAAACCCCAAAATCACGTTCAGCGGCGTCCGCAGGTCGTGGGTCATGCGGGCGAGAAATTCGCCCTTGGAGCGGTTGGCGACTTCGGCGGCTTCTTTGGCCTGCCGGAGGGCGTTTTCGGCATCCCCCCGGGCTCGTCCGAGGGCGATGGTGTTCCCCACCTGCCGGAGCCAGCTCATCTCCCCGAGGCTCCAGGGTTTGGGGTCGCAGGCGACGTCGAACCCCATAAATCCGACGATGCGGTTGTGGTGGAAGGTGGGGACGAGGACTACCGCGCGGACGCTCCCCGAGAGAAACTGCCCCAGTTCCCGCCTCGCCGGGGCGGGCAGGGTTTCCGCATCGGAGATTTCCACCGTCTGTCCCCGCAGCAGGCGGTCGTGGGGCCAAGATTCCGGAGAGACGGTCCCTTTTCGCGTCGGCTCCGCCGGGGGGGCCGCGCCGGAGCTACACCAATAGTGGGTCATGTAAAATTCGGTTTGGTCGGCGCTGTACGTCACCCAGTAGCCGCGATCGCTGTCCGTAAATTCGGCGAGGGTCCGCAGGGCAAATTGGGTGGCTTCGTCGGCCGGACGGTCGATAAAATCCCGGGCGATAATGTTGAGCAGGCAGTTCATTTCGACTTCCGAAGACAGGCCGTTTTCGGCCTCCCGCCGCTCCAGTTCCGCCGCCGCCCGGGCTGCAAAAATTTTCAGAACCGATGCGGCGATTTCGTCCGACTCGATCGGCCCGGTATCCATGACCGCCAGGTGGCCGAGGGTGCGGCCAGCTTCGTCGAGGAGCGGCATCCCCCAATAGCCGCAAATTTTCCAGCGCTTTAATTTGGGGTCGCGGGGATGGCGATCGCCGGCGGTTTCGGAGTCCAAATAAGTTTCGCCAGCCAAGACTTTCCGACAGGGGGTATCGGCGATATCGTACTCGAAATGATCTCCCCGGTGGCCGTCCTCCCAAACGGCCAGGGTGCGGACGCGGTTGTGGGTGTCGCCCGCCCATTCCGCGATCAAAACGTGGCTGACATCCAAGGCTTCTGCCAGGTGCCGGACGCCGGTGTCGAAGAATGGGTCCCCGGTTTGGATCGCCGTCCCCCGCGCGATCGCCCGCAACATTTTTTCCCGGCGTTTCTGTTCGGTAATCTCCCGGCCGATCCACAGGATGGTGTGGACCATTAGGGGCGAGAGGGCAGCCTCGAACCAGCATTTTTTTCCGGCGATCGCCAGCGAATATTGTCGGCGGGTCGTCTCTCCGGTCGTCAGAGTTTGTCGGACGTGTCGCCGGAATTCTTCGACCTGTTCGGGGGGAAAAATGGCGGCGATGGAATCCCCGATCCGGTCTCGCAGGGGGCCGGCGATCGCTTCGGCGGGACGGCCGGGGATGCCCAAAATTCGCCCGTCTCGAACGTCGATCATCACGGCCAGATCCGCGATCGCGGTCAGCATTTGCCCCAGATCCGCCGCAGTTTCCGGGGCGCTATTTCGCCGTAAAATATCCCTGGCATTTCGGAATTTTAAATGTAAATACTGTGAGATCGACGGCACTTTTTTGATGCGGCGAAATGCCATCCCTCCCGAGATAATTGTCACCCCTAAACCTCCCAAAGCGACCGCGATCGCCCGCCGCGGGTTGTCGGATGCCGGGATCATACCTCGCCCATTGTTCGCTGGGGTTTGGGTCGCCGCCGGAGTCACCGCACCGCCGGGATGGAAAACCGAGTGGGCGGAAAGCCCGGTCGGCAAGGGTTCTGACCCGTCGCACGCCAGGGCTAATAGGGAGATGCACACCGTCCGAAACGAGAGTTGAAAGACCGGTCTCGGATCGAGAACCGATCTCCAATTTTTCGGGGCGAAGTCTTTGAAAATAGATGGGCGATCGTCAGATTCGATCGTAGCCAAAATTCACCCTCCTCAAATTTCAATTATATTTCAAACAAACAAATTACTTTCTCGCCACCATAAACAAGCCACTGAAACCGAGAAGACACCGATCACAAAGAAAAAGCTCTCATCATCCATCTTTAATTGTTAATTGTTAATGATTAATTGTTAATTGTTGATTGATCTCCAATTGACCTGGCACCCGATGCGATCGCCCCCCCGATGCCGCGCCTCTTCGATGGCTTCCTCGGCGATGGCGACAATTGTATCCGGCAACAGGTCGAATTGCGGAATGGCGCTGGCGATACCCAAGCTGAGTGTCACCCGGCGACCGACCCCCCGTTCGTGGGGAATCTGCAGTTGGTGGATTTGCCATCGGATGGCTTTTGCCACTTCCACGGCCCCCCGGTGGTTGGTGTTGGGTAGGATGACGGCAAACTCCGACTGGCCGCAGTAGGCCACCCGGTCGGCCGGACGTTTGGCTCGGGCTACGATGGCTCGGGCGATCTGTTCCAAACACCAACTGACACTATCGTAACCGTATAAATGATTGTACGCCTGAAAATAATCGATCTCGCAAAGAATCAGTGACAGCGGCATTTGTTCCCGGGCTCCCCGCCGCCATTCCCGGTTTAAAACCTCGTCAAATTCGCGCCGGCATTCAGACCGCATGGGGAAATCAAACTGAAAAGGGTCGGGAAGTTGTCGGGTCGGCGGAGTCAGTTGCCGGCGAACTCGGTCCGCAACCCGTTCGGCCTTTTGGCGGTCGGCCGCGGGCCGCCGCAACTGACAATTGATGCCGGCCATTTCCCGATAAACCCGGGAAAGTTTGAGTTGATTGGCGACCCGCACCAAAATTTCTTCGGGGCGAAAGGGTTTGATAATGTAGTCCAAATGGCGGTCGGGCAAAAGGTCGCCGGTTTCGACGATGCGATCGATGGTCCCCGACAAAATTACCGGTATGCCACAGGTTTCGCGCACGATATTGAGGTCATTTAAAATATTGTGGCGATGCAGATCGGACAGACTGACTGAGAGCAAAATCAAATCCGGAACAATCATCTCGATGGCGGTCATCGCCATTTTTCCGCTCAGGGCTTTTCTGACTTTGTAGCCCGCATCGAGCAGCAGTTGAGACAGAAACCGGATGTCATCCAACTGAGAATCGACCACTAAAATATCGGCGGCGTTTTGAGTCGTCGGATGGGACTCATTCATCATATCGTTCTCCGAAATACTCGTTCCTGGGTAAATGAGATGACCGGGTGCGTCGGTGAGTTTTCACATCGAAGGGTCGCCGAGGCGGTTTCCCCAACAGATGAGACCCATAAAAATGCCGATTTTTCCGTCCGTTTTTCCGGGACATCCGATGTCAAATCATTGGCTGGGTCGGGACTCAAAAAAACGGATGTTTTAGATTCGATATTACCGTCACTTTTGGGGACGGCGATCGCGGGCTTCGCGACGGTTTCGTCCGACCACAGGACATCTCGGTGACGGCAAAAGATGGGGTCTGGTGTAGAGATGATTCGGAACGGACGGAAAATCAATTCATCCTCAATATTGACTGCACCCTGATGCTAAAATCTGCATCCCTTTTCCCCCTAAAATGAATCGGGCGACCCGAAAGCGCCATGGCAATCGCTTCGGTTTTCTTGACCCGGACAGCGCCACAAATATGGTGAGGAATAATATCCTCAGTATACCTTTTGTTTGGGTGTCGGGTGTCGGGTGTCGGGTGTCGGGAATTTGAGATTCTAGCGGCGCCACGTCTTGCGCCCTGATTTTAGATTTCCCCCGATTAACCCCACTTCGGCAGATCCCCCACTTCTTGCCGGACTCCGGCAGACCGGCGTATGCCACAATAAAACTTCGGCGGCTCTCAGGTGTGGGGGATGATGTTGAAATTGCTGTGTTTGAGTAACGGTCACGGGGAGGATGCGATCGCCGTCCGGATTTTGCGACATCTCCAGGACGACGGCCACCGACTCGCCGCCCTGCCGTTGGTGGGGGAGGGAAAGGCCTACGCCCGTCTGAAAGGGGTCCCCGTCGTCGGACCGGTGCGGCAGATGCCCTCCGGCGGGTTCGTTTACATGGACGGACGGCAACTGCTGCGAGACCTGCGGGGAGGACTGTTGCAACTCCTCGGCGCCCAGGTGCGGGCGGTGCGCCGCTGGACCCGACAGGGGGGAGCCATATTGGCGGTGGGAGATATCGTCCCCCTGGCTCTGGCCTGGTTGAGCGGGGCGGACTACGCCTTCGTGGGGACGGCGAAATCGGAATATTACCTGCGGGACGATCGCGGGCCACTGGATCGAAAATCCTGGGCGCAGCAGTGGGAGGGTTGGTCCGGTTCAGTGTATTTGCCCTGGGAACGGTGGCTGATGGCTCATCCCCGCTGTCGGGCAGTATTTCCCCGGGACGGGCTGACGGCCCGGACGCTGCAAAAGTGGGGGATTCCGGCCTTCGACCTGGGCAACCCCATGATGGATAATTTGGAGCCGCAGGGGGCGATCGCTCCCGAAGTCCCAGGTCAATTTTCCTTGAATTTGACCCTATTGCCGGGATCTCGAACTCCGGAAGCCTACGAGAATTGGGGGTTAATTGCGGATGCCGTGGAGGCCCTAGCTGTCAACGGTGAGAAGCCCTGCGGTTGGGCCGCGATCGCCCCGAGTTTGGAATTACACCCCTTTTGTCAAATTTTGGAGAACCGGGGATGGCAGGAAATCCCACTAAAGGGAAGCCGGGGGGAGCGACAATTTAACCGGGACAATGCCACCATTATTCTCACCCGCGACGGATTCAACGACTGCCTGCACCGGGGAGAAGTGGCGATCGCAATGGCAGGGACGGCCACGGAGCAGTTTGTCGGTTTGGGGAAACCGGCGATCGCAATTCCGGGAACCGGACCCCAATTCACCCCGGCCTTTGCCGAGGCCCAAAGTCGCCTGCTCGGCCCATCTTTGCTCGTGGCAGAAACCCCCGCCGATGTCGTGAAAAGGGTGCGATCGCTCTTGAACGACCCGGAACGACTGCGGGCGATCGCCAAAAACGGCCCCCACCGCCTCGGACAACCCGGAGCCGCCCGCCGCATCGCCAATTGCCTGATATTGCAAATGAAAAATTGACAATTATAGCGCTGCCCGTGGGAGTCGAGAATCGGGAGTCGGGAGTCGGGACAACTCAAAGCCTCTTTGAATCGAGGTTTTTAAGTTTTTGTGGTTCCCTCGATTTGTCACCACACGAGCGCTCATTGCTTTATCAATTATCAATTATCAATTATCAATTATCAATGATTTCCCGTGGCGCTTCTGATGCCACCGCCAAGCGTGGGCGATAATTTCCCGCAGTTCCGAGTGTTGGGGAGTCCAGCCCAAAATCTGGCGGGCTTTTTCGGCGGTGCCCACCAAACTGGGCGGATCTCCGGGGCGGCGATCGCACTCCACCGCTTTAATTTCCCGCCCCGTCACCTCCCGGGCGGTATCGATCACTTCTCGCACGGAAAACCCACTGCCGTTCCCCAGGTTGAACACTTCCGTTTTGCCCCCCTGCCACAGGTACTTCAACCCCAGAACGTGGGCATCGGCCAGGTCGAGGACGTGGATGTAATCTCGGACGCAGGTTCCGTCCGGGGTGGGGTAGTCGGTGCCAAAAATGGAGATCGAGTGCCGTTTTCCCAGGGCGGCGAACAAAGTCAGGGGGATGAGGTGGGTTTCCGGGTCGTGATCTTCCCCGAGCAACCCGTCCGGATGGGCCCCGGCGGCGTTGAAGTAGCGGAAGCGGACCGATCGCAGATGGTAAGCCCGGTCAAAATCGGACAAAATGTGTTCCACCATCAATTTCGTCATCCCGTAGGGATTGATGGGATTTTGGGGATGATCTTCCGGGATGGGGATGGTTTCGGGGATGCCGTAGGTGGCGCAGGTGGAGGAAAAGACGAATTTGTCGATGCCGGCATCTTTCATCGCCTCCAGGAGGGTGAGGGTGCCGACGACGTTATTTCGATAATATTTGTCGGGGGTGGTGACGGACTCTCCGACGTAGGCGTAGGCGGCGAAGTGCATGACCGCATCGATGGGGCGTCCGGCGAACAAGCGGTCTAAAAGGGCGCGATCGTTGGTATCTCCCTCGATCAGTTCCACCTTCAAGACTTCATCGACAAGCTCTCGATGCCCGTAAACTAAATTGTCCAGGACGATGGGAGTGTAACCGGCCTGTTGCAGGGCGAGGACGGCGTGGGAGCCGATGTATCCCGCCCCCCCCGTTACGAGGACGGTTGGTTGATCTTGAGACACGAAACTCTACTCCTCAATTTTGAGTTGGACTTTAGGGGCGACCGTCGTCCGCAGCCTGGGCGGAAATATCCACCGCCTGAATGTCGATGGTTCCGGGTGGGGTCAGGCGGCTAAAATGCCCCTGTTCGACCTGAATGGGTTCGCCGCAACTCGGACACTGGCATTGGGTTTGATTGAGCGCCGTAAATTCGGCATCGCAGACCGGGCAGCGATCTTGAATCAGGTTTCGGCTCAACCACCACCGCACCCCGACGAGCAGAACCACGGGGGCCAGCAGCAGAATGCCGATCAGGATCAGAATTGAATTCACCAGCCAGCCTAAACCAACTGAAGCAAGCAACCCCATGATAGCCAGGGCAATCAACCAATTGCTAATTCCCGACCAGTTGAATTGTAGGGTGGGCCGTTCCGGGTTCACAAAAATCTCCTTCTCTGCTGGATTGGGCAATCCTTCTTTCTATGATACTACCGAGCGATCCAGGAAATCTCGGACGCGCTGTTGGAAGGCGGCTTTTCCGAAGATAGCTAAACTTTGTTCCCGCAACCAGTCTCCCTGACAACGTTGGTCTTCGCCTTTGAGGATTTCGATGCCAGCCCGGGCGACGGCTTCGGGGTCGCGGTAGGGGACTTGCCAGCCCAACCGCCCGTCCTGGACGGGATCGGCCGATCCGTCGTCGTCGCCGGAGAGGACGGGGATGCCACAGGCCATCGCTTCCAGGTAGACGATGCCGAATCCTTCGAGTGAGGGCATGATGTAGGCGTCGGCCACCCGGTAGTGGTCGGGGAGGTCTTCGGTGGGGACGAATCCGGCGAAAATGACGCGATCGCTCACCCCCAGGTCTTCGGCGAGGCGGGCCAGGCGGGGTTGGTCGTCCCCCCGGCCGATCACCAGGTACTTGACATTTGGAATGATTTGTGCTATCCCTGGCAAGGCGCGGATGGTGACATCAACGCCTTTGTAGATATCCCCAGACCAGAGGCGGGCGACGGTCATCAAGACTTTGCTATCCGAGAGATCGTAGCGATCGACGAGGTGCTGCGGTTTGGGCCCGGGGGTGAAGCGATCGCCGTCCACCATGCAGGGAAGCATTCGGAAGCGATCGGGGTCGAGGTCGTTGGAGGAGCAGGCGCGATCGCGGCTGTAGCGGCTGATCGTCCAAATTTCGTCAGCCTGTTGCAGGGCTTTCTGGTATTTGGGGGCCAGGGGATACCACACTTCTTTCCCGTAGGTGAGGACGGTGTAGGGGATGCCCAGAGGCTGACACAGGGTTTGCGTCAGGTGGGCGAGGTTGATGTGGCCGCAGAACACCCGGGCGGGCCGTTTGGCAATCAGCAGTCTCAGGAGGGTGGCGGCGAGGCGAACCCGTCCGATGGCGGGTGACGGAGATCGGAAATAGTGAAAGTTTAAAGACTCCGACTCGAAGGGATTCTCGCTGTCCCCCCCATCCCGCAACAGCAACACATCGCTCGTCCGGGGGCGATCGTCGGACTCCAAATGATTGTAGGCCGCAAAAATATCTTTGACGTAGGACTGGATGCCTCCTTCCCGGGAGAAGATTTCGAGGAAGCACCAGACGAAATCAGGGTTGCGCTGAGTGGTCTTGTCCAAGGTGAGTTCTCAATCTGACGATACGGGCGATTCTGATCCCATTACATCAAATGCGATCGCTCATCCGCATGAACAAATGTATATAAATATTTATACCCGTAAAGTTTCCTCAGATGCATCGTCCGACGCATCCGAGGAAACCTTCAGGTATCAGAAGATGATGGTGCTCAGTTGGCGGGGTTATAGCAACGAGCGCTCGCGTGGTTACAGTTGAAATGGGATCAGAAATCTTCAAACCCTTATAGAAAAGCAGTTTCAGTTCCCGACTCCCTAATACCGACTGCCGAGGACCGCGCGCAGCGCTATATCCCTTAGAACAGGCCCAAGGTGAGGGACTTGTCGATGGGGAAGGTCGCCCCGATACCCAGCCACAGCGTCACGAAGGTTCCGAACATGAACACGGCGGTCGCGACGGGGCGGCGGAAGGGGTTCTGGAACTTGTTGACGTTCTCGATGAACGGAACCAACAGCAGCCCCAGGGGGATGGAAGCCATCATCAAAACCCCCAGCAGTTTGTTGGGGACCACCCGCAGGATTTGGAACACCGGCCAGAAATACCATTCCGGCAGAATTTCCAGCGGCGTGGCGAAGGGATCGGCGGGTTCGCCGACCATCGCCGGATCGAGGACGGCCAGTCCGACGATCAGGGCGAAGGTCCCCACGATCACCACGGGGAAAACATACAGCAGGTCATTGGGCCAGGCGGGTTCGCCGTAGTAGTTGTGGCCCATGCCTTTGGCAATTTTGGCTCTCAGGACGGGGTCGCTGAGATCCGGTTTTTTCATGACAGACATGATTTCGATCGCTCTCCTTAACTTGAGCTAAAACAACGTGTCGATCCATTATCCATTATGGTTTCGACCCGCCGCAATTGGGTGTAGCCAGTGCTACGCCCGTCCTCCGGTCTGAGGTCGGACGCGGTTTAGAGGGGACCGGAGATCCCCTGCTTGCGGATCATCAGGAAGTGCAGCAGCATGAACACCGCGATCAGCCAGGGCAGGACGAAGGTGTGCAGGCTGTAGAAACGGCTGAGGGTGGGCTGTCCGACGGCCGCACCGCCCCGCATCAGTTCGACGATGGTGGAACCGACGACGGGAATCGCCTCGGGGACGCCGGAGACGATCTTAACCGCCCAGTAACCGACCTGATCCCAGGGGAGGGAGTATCCGGTCACGCCGAAGGACACGGTGATCACGGCCATGACCACCCCAGTCACCCAGGTCAGTTCCCGGGGCTTTTTGAAGCCGCCGGTCAGGTAAACCCGGAAGACGTGCAGGATCATCATCAGCACCATCATGCTGGCGGACCAGCGGTGGATGGAACGGATCAGCCAACCGAAATTGACTTCCGTCATGATGTATTGGACGGAGGTGAAGGCTTCGGCGACGGTCGGCTTGTAGTAGAACGTCATCGCGAATCCGGTGGCGAACTGGATCAGGAAGCAGACCAGGGTGATGCCACCCAAACAGTAGAAAATGTTGACGTGGGGGGGGACGTATTTGCTGGTAATGTCGTCGGCGAGCGCCTGGACTTCCAGCCGTTCATCAAACCACTTGTAGGCTTTTGATTCGGTGATTTCCTTGGAGAACATGAAGCTAGAATTCCTAAAAATGAATTGCTGTCTCGGGTTGGGGTCTGAGCCGTGACACTCAGATCGCAAAAGACAGGTCAAGCCTGATGATGGTCAAAGCCTGCTTCGGGGCCGTCTGGAGGTGATAACCACCCGCGCGGACTGCTCCGCAGGCTCTCCCCGTCTGATTGATGATTTTGGGAGTGTAGGGAGGCTACGGCTCCCACACAAACGGGGAAACGGTCGTCTTTGGCTCGGGGAGAACGGGGTTTCGGTGAAGATGAGTAGTAAAATCTCACCAAATGCTCAGAATAGCAGCCCCCGCTTGTGTACCCCGATAAGAAATGTAACATAGCTTTAATCATTATTTCACGGCGAGGCCCCGATCGCATCTCCGGGGATCTCCTCGCGGGTGGCCGGAAAGGACAGGAGAAAACCGAGTTCCGAAACTGTTGGAGAAGATCATGAGCGATCGTCAGATTTCCGCCGAAAACAACAAAAATTCGAGCCGGGGCGGGGAATATCTGTCCCTCCTGGGGGGCGTGGCTATTTTGCTGGTGCTGACGCGGACGGCGTTTCCACTGATTTTGGCGATCGCCTCCGGGACGGGAATTTGGCTGCTGTGGCAGTCTGTCCGCCGCCGACGAGAACGCCTCGATGGTGTATTCTACCGCCTGATCCGGGAACGGGGGGGACGCATCACGCCGCTGGATTTGGCCCTGGAAACCCAATTGCCCGGTTCTGAAGTGCAATCTTACCTCGATCGCCGAGCGGTGGAATTTTCCGCCCGGTTCGAGGTGACGGAAGATGGCAGTATTGTCTATACCTTCTCGATCGCTACAACCCAGACCGCCGACCCTCAATCGGGCGATACACCTGAGAATGTGGTATCCTTCCCCCATTCCCCCCGCCGTCGGTTGGAACTGCCCCCTATCCCCCTCAACCAGACGGAACTCGCGAAGCGGTTCGAGGTTCACCCCAATACGGTGAGTCGGCGGAAGCGTCAGCCGGAATTCCGCCGCTGGAGTTCCCAAAAAGATCCGGATGCGATCGCCTGGAAATATTCCGAGGAGACGCGACAATTTTACCCCGAACCGAAACAGACGATCGCCGAACTGATGGAACGCAACCGGCTGGGCAATTAATAATTGATAATTGATAATTGATAATTGATCGTCAATCATTTCCCGTTGGTCGGGTGTAGGATGTAGATGTGGGGGCAACCGTCTCCGGTTGCCGACTCCAATTTCCTATTCCCCATTCTCGACTATGAAATATCGACGTCAGCGCCGAATTCAGCCCAAACTCAGCGCGATTCCCCGCCGCAAATCCGAAGACGGCATTTACCGCAGCTTGTATCAACTCTCCGTCGAAAAAAAGCGGCTGCAACAGGAATTGTCGGACTTGCAAGATCGCAGTGAAGTGATTCAGCAACGGCTGTCCGCGATCGAGGGACAACTCGGAAAACTCGAGGCGGATGTCAAACAATTGGGAGATCCATCCGCCACCCAATCCGCCGTTCATCCCCCGCAAAATAAAACGTCAGAAAACCGACCCGAAACGCCTTCAAAATCGGATGCCGACATGAATACATTTATGGTCGATTATTGATACACTGGGGGGTGAATGAATTTCCCCCACCCCACCATCGATTCTTTCTAGGCGACTTGAGTCTCCAAAAACGGCCGCTCTGTCGAGGTGGGCAGTAGGGCTTGAAACGCGGTTTTTTCCGTTTCTTCCTGGAGCATCGACATCAAGCTTTCGTAGTAGAAGAACGAGAAACCGGCAAATCGGCGATCGCGGACAATTTCTATCTGTTTGCGAACCATTTCCGGGGGGATAGGTTTGTCTTGCAATCCGGTCAAAATTCCCAAACCGGTGGGTATGAGACCTTTGGATACCAAAACTTCCTTGTCCTCCAATTCCCGCGTAAAATCTGCGAGGTTATCGCGATACACCTGCAACACTACTTCCTCAATATATCCGTAGTGTTTCCACCGCTTCCAGTCCTGAAGATACTGGGTGTAAGCAAAAGATGCCGGATTGGGGGCGAGGGAAATAATGCAGTCGGGATTGTACTCTTTGACAACCCAAAACACCCGCATCATAAATTCGGTGATTTTGCGGGCTCGCCAGCTTACCCACTCTTCATCCTCGGGGTCTGCCGGCGGTACTTTACCGTATTCTTGCATATAAAGGGACTTGGTAAACGAATCATATCCCAACTCGACCGGCAAGCTGAAATGGTCGTCAAATTGGATGCCATCGACATCATAATTGCTCACCACTTCCACCACCAAATCTAAAATAAATTGCTGGACTTGGGGATGAAAGGGATTCAACCAAACCCGAAATTCGCCGTCCGACTTCACGAATGGAATCCCATCTTTGCGGGTGGTAATCCAGGTGGGCCGACTTTTCATCAGTAGGGAATCCTGGGGCGCCATGAAACCGAATTCAAACCAGGGAATGACGCTCATCCCTTTTGCCTGACCCCGGGTGACGATTTCCTGCAACATATCCCGATTCTGCAATCCCGGTTCGGGATGAATTTTCGCCCCCGTCACCCGTTCCAAAACCGAACTGGGATAGAGGGTGTAACCGCCATTCCAAATCGTCGGATAGAGGGTGTTAAAATTGAGGTCGGCGAGGGAGTCGATCGCCCCGGTGAGCTGGTCCGTCGAAAAGAGAACGTCGCTGTCGATATTCGTCAGCCAAACGCCCCGCAATTCCCCCACAGTTTCGTGATAGAAAAACACTTTCGCGATATACTGGTCGGGTACGGAGGGGTCCTCGTCGGCAGCCAATAACGCCTGGGATAAAAAGGCGGCGACTTCGGCCCGGGTGGCGGCTTGGTTGGGGTCGAGCGATCGCACGTCGGGATAGTTCACCACCAACTCGTTTTCCGCGGCGGCGGCGACGGCATTTTTGGCGTAGTCGGGGATATCCTCGGCGTCGTCGAAGGTGGCGTCGAGGGTGTAGAAGACGGTTTGGGTGGGGCCGTAATTCAAGCCGTTGGCGAGGGAGACCAACACCTGGACGCGGGGGATGGGTTGGGTGGGTTTGAAGGTTTTATCTTGATAGCCGCTCATAAACCCCCGGCGGTAGGCGGTGGTGATGGCGTCGCGGGCCCAATAATCGGATTTTACATCGTCGAATTGGGCGGATTCCCGGACGAATTCGCGATCGGGAAAGGCCCGGTTCAGCATCGCCGCAAATTCCGCCCGGGTTACGAGTGCGTCGGGTTTGAAGGTTCCGTCTTCGTAGCCGCTGAGAACCTCGGCATCGGCGAGTTTTTCGATGCAAGATTTAGCCCAATGGTCTTGAATGTCTTTGAAGTCTGCCATAATTTTTCCTGCGCTCGTCAATCTATCGGATTGTACGGCGGTGCAGATGGCCAGATCCGGACAAAATTAAGGTGGGGAGCGACCGGGAGCGGAGGGAGCGGGGGGAGCGGGGGGAGCGGGGGGAGCGGGGGGAGCGGGGGGAGCGGAGGGAGCGGAGGGAGCGGAGGGAGCGGAGGGAGCGGAGGGTGAGACATCCAGACCGCT
>NZ_JAYFER010000238.1:0-32812 GCF_055795065.1 Lyngbya sp. CCY1209 | reverse complement strand
GTTCCACCCGTTTCTTCGCTCCCTCCGCTCCCCCTGCTCCCCCTGCTCCCTCCGCTCCCTCCGCTCCCTCCGCTCCCCCACACCCCACCGAGCACACCCTAATCCTCTCCCGCGTGGTAGGAACTGCGGACTAGGGGGCCGGAGCGGACGTGGGAAAAGCCCATGTCGCGGGCGATCGCGCCGAGGCGGTCGAATTCTTCGGGGGTCCAGTATTTTTGGACTCGGAGGTGGTCCAGGGAGGGGCGCATATATTGGCCGAGGGTGAGGCGATCGCAGCCCACCGCCCGCAGGTCCGCCAGGGTTTCCAGGATTTCCGCTTCGGTTTCCCCGTGTCCCAGCATCAATCCGGATTTGGTGGGGATGGTGCGATCGCATTCTCGCACTTTCCGCAAGACATCCAGGGTGCGATCGTACTTCGCCCCCCGCCGCACCGGACCCTGGAGACGCCGCACCGTCTCGATATTGTGGTTGAAACAGGCCGGTTTCGCCCGCACCACCATCTCGATGCGCCGGTACTGCTCTTGGAGGGGGTCGCCCTCCCCCCGTCCGCCCCAAAAATCCGGGGTCAGCACTTCGATCTGGGTCTGGGGGCAGGCTTCGCGGATCGCCTCCATCGTTTTGACGAACCAACCGGCGCCCCCATCCGCCAAATCGTCCCGGGCCACCGACGTCAGCACCACATACCGCAACCCCAAAATCTGCACCGACTCGGCCACCTTTTGGGGTTCCTCCGGGTCGAGCGGCATGGGAGAATGGCCCTTGTCCACTTGACAAAAGGCGCAGGATCGGGTACACGTCGGCCCCATCAACAAAAAGGTCGCCGTCCCCCGGGCGTAGCATTCGCCCCGGTTCGGACAGCGGCCTTCCTCGCAAATGGTGTGAATTTGCCGCCGTTTGATAATTTGCTGCACCCGGGACAGTTCGCTGGCCTTGCCGATGGGGCGGCGCAACCAGTGCGGGATGGCTTCGACGGTTTCTCGGTTTTGGGATGAACGGGAATGGGTGGAAGGTGACATAAAAATTTGCTCAGACAGATCTGTAGAGAGAGGCGCCTTCTCATACTATAGCGATCGCCGCTCCGGTTTCAGCCGTCAGCCCGGGTTGTAATTGAGAGGTCCGAACCGTTTTGGCGATCGCGTGATAAGATCATTCTGGTCGGAAATTTCAGGCGGGGTGGGAGTTCAAGCCGATCGCCGGACATTCGGGGTAAATTCTGGCCGACCTCGGACGATCGCTCTGGGCCGACCGGATCAAATGTTGCCTTTAGCGGAAATAGCGTTTAATCTAAAGAACCGGGTTAAAGTGCGGGCCCTTAAGCAATACTAGACCCATGTTGAGAATATTTACTCGTCGCCGGGGGAGTCAGTCGTGGCAGGTCGGAAAATCCTAGTTATTGACGATAGTAAGGTCATTCGAGCGCGGGTTCGGGAAATGTTACCCCAAGGTAACTTCGACGTTCTCGAAGCCAAAGACGGACAAGAAGGGATCGACCTCGTCCGCAAAGAACACCCCAATTTGATCATGCTTGATTTTCTGCTGCCCAAACTGAGCGGGTGGGATGTCTTTCAACAGATTCAAGCCAGCGAGGAATTGCGGAAAATCCCCCTGGTGGTGATGTCCGGCCGCAAAGAGGAAGTGAGCGGAAAAATTTCCGAGCCCTTCGAGTATTTTGAGTTTATCGAAAAACCCTTCGAGAAAGGGCAACTGCTCGAGGCGATCAAATCCGCATTTAATAAAGCCAAAAAGCCCCGCCAACCCCTGCCGAGCGCGACTCCAGCCCGGACGCCCCAACCCAAAGATACCGCACCGGCGACGGCGGGGGCCGACGCAGCCAAGGTCAAAGCTTTGGAGCAGAAAGTGGCCCGGATGCAAGCCGAGATGGTCGCCCTCAAAAAGCAAGTCGCCCAACTCAAGGCTTTTGTTATCAAAAAATTGAAATAAGCCCCTTTCCTGAGTCTCCTATCCCCCTCTCGTCGCCCGTTTGAACCCCAACCCCTGAGCTTCCGGGGGCCTTTTCAATGTCAGGTTTTGCCGACCGATTCGCCATGACCCTATCTGCTTCGTTTCTTGACCAACTCAACGCCACGGCCGATTCCTTGACGGATCGGTTGGAGCGGTTTTCCCAAGTCCGAATATTGGTGGCGGGGGATCTCGCCCTCGACGAGTTCATGACCGGTCAGGTGGAACGCCTGTCCCGGGAGGCACCGGTGCTGATTTTGCGACACGAAAGCACCCGGCAAATTCCCGGCGGCGCGGCTAACGCCGTCTACAATTTTGCCAAGTTGGGGGCTCAGGTGCGGGTGGCGGGTTTGGTGGGAAAGGATGACCAGGGGGAGGCTCTGCGGCGTATTTTTACAGAAGCGGGAATTGATACGGGGGGCATTTTCACCGACCCCGGCCGCCCCACCGTCACCAAAACCCGCATCTCCGGCCACGCCCGCCAGTCCGTGACTCAGCAGATCGTGCGGGTCGATCGCAAATCCGACGATCTCCCCGACCCGGAACTGCGGGAGCGGCTGGCCGAATATATTCGCGCCCAGACAGATGCGGTGGACGGGGTGGTTTGCTCGGACTACGGGGACGGGGTATTAACCCCCCCGGTCATCGATGCGGCTCTGTCCCACTCCCAAACCGTGGTGGATGCCCAAATTGATTTGCACAGATATGGGGGGGCGACGCTGTTCACCCCCAACGTCCCGGAGGCGGAAAAGGCGGTGGGATACGCGATCGCCGACGAGGACAGTTTGAGGCGGGCCGGGGGCGACCTGCTGAACCTCACCGGCGCCAAGCGCATCCTGATCACCCGGGGGGAAGAGGGGATGAGTTTGTTCGAGCGGGACGCCGAAAATACGGTGCAGATGGACCCCATCCCGGCCTTCAACCGCACCGACGTTTTCGACGTCACCGGCGCCGGAGATACCGTCGTCGCCGCCCTCACCCTGGCCCTGTGTTCGGGCGCCTCGTTCTGGGAAGCGGCGGTTTTGGGCAATTTGGCCGCCAGTTTGGTCGTCCGCCAGTTCGGAACCGCCACCACCAGCACCACCGAGATGCGAGAGGCGCTGCGATCGCTTTTGGAGGGGGAGTAATGGCGGGAGTCGGGAGTAGGGAGTAGGGAGTAGGGAGTAGGGAATAGGTAATTTTTGACTTTTGACTTTTGACTTTAATTTCTATGTTAAATCGAGCGATCGTTCACGATGCCAAATCTCAGCAGTGGCTCTTGTTTGAAGAGCCGCGTTGTATCGTGAGGGCGGATAGCTGCGATCGCGTGGTTCCGGAGTTGTGGCGGGTGCACGAAATCATCCGGGATCGAAAATGGTACGCGGCGGGGTTTGTCAGTTATGAAGCCGGACCCGCCTTTGATCCGGCTTTGTCGGCTTATCCCCCGGACGGGTTTCCGCTGCTGTGGTTCGGACTGTATGAGAAACCGGAGGTTTTGGAACTGCCGCCGGCATCGGCCGGATCGGATTATACCCTCGGTGACTGGTTGCCCTCGGTGACTCGGGAAGAATACGATCGCGCCATCACCCAAATTCGGGATGATATCGCCCGGGGGGAAACCTACCAGGTGAATTACAGCTTTCGCCTGCGGGCGGAATTTTCCGGCGATCCCCGAGCGCTGTTTTTGCAGTTGGTGCGGGCGCAGCGGGCGAATTACGGGGCTTTTGTGGAGTGCGATCGCTGGTCGATTTGTTCGGCGTCGCCGGAATTGTTTTTTCACCTCTCCGACGGGCAACTGACGTCCCGCCCCATGAAGGGAACCGCCGCCCGGGGCCGCACATTGGCAGAAGATCGGGCGATCGCACAATGGTTGCAGGATTCGGAGAAAAATCGCGCCGAAAATGTCATGATCGTGGATATGGTCCGCAACGATATGGGGCGCGTCGCCGATCGCCACAGCGTCCGAGTTCCGCGGCTGTTCGAGGTGGAGCGCTACCCCACCCTCTGGCAGATGACGTCCACGGTGACGGCGAAAACCGGGGCACCGCTGCCCGAGATTTTCGCGGCCCTGTTCCCCTGCGCCTCGATCACGGGGGCGCCCAAACCCCGCACCATGCAGTTGATCCGGGAGTTGGAAACCGCCCCCCGCCGGATTTATACGGGTTGCATCGGCTTTATGGGGGGCGATCGCGCTGAGGCTCAATTTAACGTGGCAATTCGCACGGTTTTGGTCGATCGCGCCGCCGGACGGGCCGAATACGGGGTGGGCGGTGGCATTTTGTGGGACTCCACGGACAAAGACGAATATCGCGAATGTCAGGTGAAAGCCCGGGTGCTCACCGTTCCCCGGGACGATTTTTCCCTTTTGGAAACGATGCTATGGACTCCAGAATCGGGTTATTTTCTACTCGAATATCATCTGAAACGATTGCAGGAATCGGCGCTCTATTTTGGCTTTTCTTGGTCGATTGAAACCGTTAAAAATGAATTAATTTCTCTGACCAAAAAGTTGCCCGCACTTCCCCAAAAAGTCCGTTTGCTGGTCGATCGCGGCGGTTCGATCCGTTGCGAAACGGCGGTTGTGAAGGAGTCGGGAAGCGATCGCTCTCTCTGTTTGGGAATATCGCCGACTCCCGTCGATTCAGACAACCCGTTTTTATATCACAAAACCACCAACCGGACGGTGTACGAAACCGCCCGGGCTTCCCGTCCGGACTGCGATGATGTGTTGCTGTGGAACGAACGGGGAGAAGTGACGGAAAGTTGTATTGCTAATTTAGTTTTTCAATGCGGCGGGGAGTTGATGACGCCGCCGGTGCGGTGCGGCTTGCTGCCGGGGACGTTTCGGGAGTATTTGATTAAAAATAACCAGATAAAAGAGGAGATTATCTTATTAAATAAGATGGGTAATTTTGACAAAATTTATATGATTAATTCCGTGAGAAAATGGCGGGAAGTGCAGGTCAATTTTTCCGATCAGAAGCATCTTGAAAGGGGCTAAAGCCCAACAACGAGTTGATCGGCGAAAATAATTATTAATTGTTTTCATGTCCGAATAATCTGTTGGGTTTAGTTACTCAACCCAACCTACCCCGCTGCTATAATATGCAATCGGAGAGAGTTGACTGCCCTAGCTCAATCGAAAATCAATTATGTTGTCGATCTGTGAATGTCAGTGGTTAGTTTTTGTTCTAATTGCCCGAGGCTTCAATCCAGACTCAATAAACAGATTGCTGAGAAGACATTTACTGCTCCTCCCAATAGTTTTCCGATAAAAGAGCAGTGGAATCAAAGTTCAATTCCCAACTATCAGGAAATTCAGTTTTTTGATATTCAAAGCGGACATCATCTAACGCATCTCTGTAAACTGTATCTAACACTTCTCGAAGATAGGGCTTTAGACTGGGAGAATCATTCAAGAGGCCTTGTATTTGGCGACGTTGCTCTCGAATCGTGAGTTCCCATCCATTAAAATTTTCTGGACTCTCTACATAGATCCGTTTTAGCAAATGAGCCAATAACACTGTCAATCGATTTTTTAATTCTCGCTTGTCGCGTTTAGCCAAGCCTTCAATCTCCTCAATCAAGCCTTCGATATCCAAATGTTCAAAATTTCTCTCCTTGAGTTGAGAAACCGTGACTTCACACCACTCAATAAAATCGCGATCGTACAATTTTTGATTCCCCAGAGTTGAATCCATCTTAATATTGCTCCAATTTTACCAGACGCTTCCTACTGCTGCTGTACAGTGCTATAGTTCAATACGGGCAATGTAAACCAGAATGTCGCGCCTTGATTGGGATTGGCAATGTCGCCCCGCATGGCGCCGATTTTTCCCCCGTGGGCGTTGACAATTTGCCGACATAAATATAAGCCCAATCCCAACCCCTGAATGTTGCCCACTTTTCGGCCCCGTTGATATAATTCAAATAGCCCTTCGATTTCTGCTTCGTTCATGCCCACGCCGTCGTCAATCACGCGACAGCGGACGAACTGTTTTGGGGGATGATTTTGGGCATCAGTTTCGGTGATGACTTCCCCCAAAAGGGTAATAGTGATGCCGGGGGGATTGTATTTTATCGCGTTGGAAAATAGGTTGTCGAAGACTCGCCAAAGTTGGTTTGGATCGGCGTTTACTTGGGGTAAAGTTTCGGTCATTTTATTGTTTAATTTTGCCTTCTCTTTATTGAGAAGGGGTTCCCATTCTAGGGCTAATTTTTGGGTGAATTGATGCAGTTGCAGCGGTTCGGGGTTGAGGGTGATGCCCTGCAATTCGATATCACTGGTTTGGACGAGGGAATTGATTAATGCCAGTTGCCGATCGCAGCTATTCGCCATCCGCTTCAAAATCGAAGGGGGGACGGGCATTTCCGCGTCGGCTTCCGGCCGTTTTTTGAGCAAATTTTGCAGTACCATCAACATTCCCGTCACGGGATTTCGCAGGTCATGGGACATGGCGTGGATATAGACGCGCAGGGCAGATTCAACCTTTTTTCGCTCCTGAATTTCCCGCTGCAATTGTTCGTTTTGGGCGAGTAATTTTTTTTGCTGCTGGCGGACGGTCAGTTGGGTTCTCACCCGGGCTAAAACTTCTTGCACCTGGAAGGGTTTGGTGATGTAATCAGCCCCGCCGATATCGAAGGCTAAAACCTTGTCCATTGTCTCATTGAGGGCACTGAGAAAAACAATCGGAATCTCCCGGGTTTGGGGGGAGTCTTTCAACCGTTTGGCGACCTGGTAGCCGTCCAATTCGGGCATCATGATATCGAGGAGAATTAAATCGGGGGGTTCAGCCTCCACCGCCTGCAAAGCCCGCTGGCCGTTGATGGCCTTGCGAACCCGATACCCCTCCTCCAACAGCATCTGGGACAGCAGGCGCAAATTATCGGGGGTATCATCGACGATCAGAAGGTCAGCCTGGGGTTGGGAGGTGCGATCGCGGCTCATGGGGTAAATTTACCTAAAAAGAAGAAGCCAGCGCGGCTAAATCAAAGTTTTCACCATATCATCTATGGTATCCAGGCGAAAATCATCCACCAACTGGGTGAGGATGGCGGCGAGGTCGGCTTCCGAGGGGGGGATCTCGGCGATCAACTCCAGCACCTGGGCATCATCTCCGCGAATGGCGGCTTCGTAGAGTCGCCGCAGCCAATCCGGTGGCATCACCCGCAGGGCTTCCGGCGTCAGTGTTCCGGCGGTTCGGGGGGAGGCGGTTGGGGAGGGGGTTTCCGGGGCGTAGTGGTAGCGGATGCCCAGGTGGACGGCCATTTTCTCGAACAGTGCGATCGCCTGAAAGGGTTTGCGGAGGATATCGTCACACCCGGCTTTGCGAATGTCGTCTTCCTGTTCCTGGAGGGCGCTGGCGGTGAGGGCGATAATTTTCACCCCCTCCCCGGACGGTTGGGAGCGAATGCGGCGGGTGGCCTCGTAGCCGTCCATAACGGGCATTCGCATATCCATCCAAATCAGTTGGGGGGCGTATTGTTCCCAAACCCGGATCGCCTCCAGGCCGTTTTCGGCTTCAAATACCCGGAACCCCAGGGGTTCGAGTAACCGCCTCACCAGCAGGCGATTTTCCGGCACTTCGTCCACCACCAAAACCCGGTATTCCGCATGATCTTCGGATGCGATCGCGATCGGGCGCCGGGGGACTGTAGAAACCGCGATCGCCTCCCCCGTAGCCAAATCGGCGGGGATCTCGAAGCTGAACCGACTGCCCCGCCCCATGGTACTGCTAACGGTAATGGTGCCCCCCATCAACTCCACGAATTTGCGGCTGATGGACAGACCCAACCCCGTCCCCTGCTGGGCCTCCCGCCCCATTTCCGTCTGCACGAAGGCATCGAACAGGGTTTCGATCTCCTCCGGGGCGATACCCGGCCCGGTATCCTCGACGGCAAATTCCAGCACCACGGAATTGGCACCGGGAACCCCGGCTCGAAAATCGGCCCGCAACGTCACGCCCCCGTCTGCGGTGAATTTGACGGCATTTCCCAGCAAATTGATCAACACCTGGCGCAGCTTTTTTTCGTCCCCCAGGACGTAGCGGGGCAGATCCGGGGCGCGATCGGCTTTGCCGGTGGGCTTCGCCCAATCGCACCGCAGCCAGATCCCCCGTCCTTTCGCCCGCAGTTTGAACAGTTCCTCCAGGGTGTCCAGGAGGCGGTGCAGGTCGAAGGGGTGGCGCTCGACGGTAATTTTCCCCGCCTCGATTTTGGACAAATCGAGGATGTCGTTGATCAGTTCCAGGAGGTGTTCCCCGCTGCGGTTGATGATTTCCAATTCCTGGGACCCGGCCGCGAAGGTGGGGTTGTGGGCCATGATCTGGCTGAAGCCGAGGATGGCGTTGAGGGGCGTCCGCAGCTCGTGGCTCATATTTGCCAAAAATGTACTTTTCGCCCGGTTGGCGGCGTCGGCGGCCCGTCTAGCCTCCTCTAAGGCGACGTTTTGGGCGGCGAGTTTGAGGCTCTGCTGTTTTTCCCGCTCCAGGAGGCGGGCCTGGGCGAGGGCGATACCCATTTTGGCGGCGACGGATGCGAGCAGGTCGATTTCCTCGTCGGTCCAGGTGCGGAGGCGGCGGCACTGACTCAGGTAAATGGCCCCGTTGGGTTGGCCCCCGTAGGAGGTGCGGATGGTGAGGAGGGATTTGATTTGGAAGTGGTCGCAGAAGTCGATCGCCCCTTCGAGGAGGGGTTCGGCGCGGATGTCTTCCGTGGCGATCGCGACGTCCCGGCTCAAAACCCGTCGGGTGTAGGGGTGGTTGCCGAGGGGGTGTTGCCGGTTCAACATTGGGGGACATTCCGATTGCAGGTATTCGGCGACGGCTTCGATTTTGGGTTCGGGACTTGAGAGGTAGGTGTAAATCGTACAGCGATCGACGGCGAAGGTCTGCCCGATGCGGTTGGCGGCGATTTGGAAGATGTGGCGGGAGTCGAGGCTGGACCGCAGTTCTTCGGTGATTTGCCGCAGGAGTCGTTCCCGCTCGAATTGCCGTCTGAGGGCGATTTCGGCCCGACGGCGCTCGGTGATGTCGTTGCTGCTGGTGAGGAGGCACTCTTCGCCGTTGAGGTGGATGAGGTCGGCCGAGAGCAGTCCGGTGCGGATTTCGCCGGATTTGGTGCGGAATTCCAGTTCAAAATTGCGGACCTTGCGATCGCGGGCCATGATTTCGAGCATCTGCGATCGCTGTTCGGGGTGGACCCAGAGGTTGATTTCGAGGACCGTGCGGCCCACGATGTCCCCGACTTCGTAACCCGTGACGCGGCAGAAACTTTCGTTGACTTCCAGGTGAATGCCGTCCCGGAAGCGGCTGAGGGTGATCGGGTGGGGGGCGGAGTGGAAGGCGGTGGAGAATTTTTGTTCCGAGTCCCGCAGGGCGATTTCGGCTTGGCGACGTTCCCGCACGGCGGCTTCGGCAATTTCGACCTTTTGTTCGAGTTCCCGGGTGCGTTCGGCGACTTTCTGTTCCAGGCTGTGGGAGTAGTCCTGCAGTTGGTGGTAGGACCGTCGCAACTGGCCCCGCATTTGGTTGAAGGCCCGGGCGAGGGTCCGCAGTTCCCGGGTGCAATTCCGCCCGACTTTGCGATCCCAGTTGCCCCGGGAGAGGGCGTCGGCCGCTTGGGCCAGGGCGGCGACGGGGCCGGCGATCCAGCCCCCCGTGACCCACCCGATCGCGATCGCCACCCCCAGGGCGACTAAACACAGGGCGATGGTGATGCGGGTGTTGGTTTGGATTTGTTCCATAAAATCCGCTTCGGGAATCACCACCACGATCGTCCATTCCAGGCCCCGCTCGTCCTCGAAGGGGAGCAGTTTGACGTAGTGCATTTGGGACTGAATGGGGATTTTTAATTGTCGGGAATTTTCGATGCGATCGAAGCGGCCGAATTTTTCTTTTAAGTATGCGCTGACTTCTCGGGTCAAGACCTCTTCGCTTTGCAGGGCGATTTGGCGGACGACGCGATCGTTTTTTTCCCGAAACAGGGGTTCGGCGGTGGAACTGGCGACCAACAATCCTTCGGGATCGACAATGAACGCCTGACCGGTTTTTCCCATTTGAAAATCGCCGATAAAATTGCTGATGTGGGACAGGCCGATCACGATACTCATCACCCCCTCGGGTTCGGTGAAATTGCCGGGGGGATAGATGGGTTGGCTGGCGCTAATTTGCAGGATTGGGGGGGGCTCGAAGCGGGTGTAAATTTCGCTCCAAACGGGCTTTCGTGTCGCCATCGCGACCCGATACCAGGGCCGCTGGCGGGGGTCGTAATTCGGATCGATCGCGGCGGGAGGTCCGTTATTAATTGAATCTAAGCTGTCGTAGCGGTAAAGGTCAAAATTCGTCCCTTCGCCCGCCATGCCGACCTGCAACTTTCCCGTCCGCGTCCTGGCGGTGGAGCGATATTCGCCCTCTTCGTTGGCTAAGGAAAGGATGGCGATCGACTCGAAATATTTGGCTTTTCGCCACAGGTAAGCTTCCCATCCATCCAGGTCGTCAATGTCCAACAATCCCAAAGCGACCACATCTTGAATGTCCCGGCCGACCATAAAGGGGATGTCGAGGTAGGATTCCAGATTGGCTTCGATCCGCATCGCCACTTCTCCCATCAACTGCCGCGCCAGGTCGTCTACCGCTTTTTGTCCGTTTTTGAAGGAGAGATATCCGACAATTCCGACGGTGGCAAAAATCTGAATCACGAAGGGAATGACCAACAAGATCCGCAGGGATATATTGCCGGAAATTCGGGCGACAGTGCGGTTGAGACGGCGGCGAGTTTTGAGATGCATATCAGAATCGATGAGACCCATTTTGATCCCCCTCTCCCGGATGGGGAGGGGGTGGGGCAGAGTCGAAATTTTTGGAAAAATTTGACCCTGCAACAATTTGTTGGACGGTTCTAAACGGCGTTCAATCCCAACATCCCCTCGAGGGTAAAGTAGGTGAACAGGAACACGCCCACCACCAAACCCAACAGGGCGATCGCGGTGACAGGACGGTTGAGGAGGGGTTTGAAGCGTTCAAACAGGAAGAAGAAGATCCCGAGGCTGAAGCTGATCAGGTAGCGGGGATAGCGGGAGACATTTTCAAAAAAGTCTTTCATGGGTTGTTTTTATCAATCCAACGGTAAGGGGTTCATTCTATTAGTATTAACACTTGTCGCTCATTTCGACAAGTCGGGAAGGGGGTTCGGGCGCCAGTTTTATAAAACTCGTTTGATGGCGACCGAGTGGCTGTAAAGGTGGCCGTCATTCCCCACGATCGTCGGCAAAAAATCGCGGTCGTGAAGTTCTGTAAATTCCGGGGTATTTCTCATGGCTTTTAAATCCTCTTCGCTTTCCCAGTGGGCGATCGCCGTGACCCGGTTTCCGTCGTCGCTGGGGAGCAACTGGGCGGAGATGAAGCCCGGATGGTGGATCGCGACTTCGTTGTAAACCTTCTGAATGGCTCGGAGCGCATCCGGTTGTTTTTCGGGGATCACGGTAAAGACACTCACAAAGGTGATCATGATTTTTTAAAGTGAAATTCTATCGGAAGTGAACCGATCATACCATAGAATTGCAGCCCCTTGGGAGGCGTGAGTCGTGCAAGTTTTTTGGGGTGCGTTCCTACTCATCTATTATCGGTCAAGTGGTCGGTGAGAGTTGGGAACGCCCCCTACAATTGACGTTCAACCCGAATCAATTGATAATCAATTATCAATTATCAATTACTCTCGGTTCAGGCGATCGCCGGACTCCACGTCGAACCAGTGCATCTGCTTTCGGGGCAGGGTCAATTGCACCGTTTCGCTCTCCCAAGTTTGATCCGGTGGCACGATCGCCCGCAGGGTTTGATCGGAACCGTCGATGCGGACGCTGAGGAGTTTTTCTTTCCCCAAATCTTCCACCAAATACACCTTTCCGTTGACGGTATCGGCGTCGCTTTCTTCCCTCAAAAAAACGTCCTCCGGCCGGATGCCAAAGGTGATCACTCGGGGCGGTGCCTTCAGATCCGGGAGCTCGATGCGGAAGTCCCCCAAAACGGCTTTGCCGTCCTCGCAATCCAACGTCAACAAATTCATCTGCGGACTGCCAACAAACCCGGCGACAAATCGATTGGCGGGTTTCATGTAAATCTCGGCGGGGGTCGCCAACTGCTGCAAATACCCGTCGTAAAGTACCGCAATTTTACTCGAAAGCGTCATCGCTTCCGTTTGGTCGTGGGTGACGTAAACCACGGGTTTTTGTTGGGATTCAAACAGTTGTTTTAAGTCGGCGCGGACCTGTTCCCGCAACAGCGCATCCAAGTTACTCAGGGGCTCGTCGAGCAGGAAAACATCCGGATCTCTGACGAGGGCCCGCGCCAGGGCTACCCGCTGCCGCTGACCCCCGGAAAGTTGTCCCGGTTTGCGATCGAGGAGGTGGGCAATTCCCAGGCGGTTGGAAACGTCATTTACCCGCTTTTCAATCTCCGCACCGTCAACTTTTCGCAGCCGCAGCGAAGTGGAAATATTTTCCGAAACGGTCATGTGGGGATACAGCGCGTAACTCTGAAACACCATCGCGATGTTGCGCTTTCCTGGCGGGATGTTGGTCAAGTTTTCGTCGCCCAAAATCACCAGACCTTCCGTTGGCATATCCAGTCCGGCGATCATCCGTAGCAGGGTCGATTTTCCGCACCCGGAGGGGCCGAGGAGGGTGAGAAATTCGCCGTCATCGACGTTGACGCTGACATCTTTGACGGGGATGACATTGTGGGCGAATTGCTTGCGTAATTTTTTCAGTTGAAGTTGAGCCATGATCATCTAAAAGTTGAGTGGGAAAGAATTAACCTTTGACCGCACCGGCGGTAATGCCTTGGACGATCCGGCGCTGGAAAATTAGCACCAAAATCACCAGGGGAATGGTTCCGGTGACGGTCGCTGCTGCGATCGGGCCGTAGGGAATTTCAAAGACGGATGCCCCGCCGATTTGTGCCACCGCCACGGGAATGGTGTACATCTCCTCTCGGGTGATAAACGTGAGGGCAAAAATAAACTCATTCCAGGCAAAAATAAACGTGAGAATTCCCGTTGTCACCAACGCCGGGAGGGTCATGGGAAGGACAATCTGCAACAGCATCTCCAGGGTGCTATAACCGTCAATTTTAGCCGAATCTTCCAGATCTTTGGGCAGTTGTTGGAAAAAACTCCTCAGCACCAAAATTGTCAGGGGAAGGTTGATGGCGGTGTAGGGAATAATGAGGGCAATGTAATTATTTCCTAAACCCAAGGCTTTGACAATTTCCAGGAGTCCCAGAAACAGCAGGACATAGGGAAATAAACTGATCACCAATATAAACACCAGGATGATATTTTCTCCCGGTATTTTCAGGCGAGTCAGGGTGTAGGCGGCGGGGGCGCCCACGCCCAGACAGAGGACGGTCGAAGTCAGGGAAACGAAGGCGCTGTTGAAGACGTAGCGCAGGAATCCCCATCCCAAACTTCCGTAATGATCCCAGGTTAATTGGTCGGGACTGGGGAAGTAAATGTTGGGGATAGTGGAAATGGCTTCGTTGGTTTTAAAAGAAGTCAATAATTGCCACATAACGGGGGCGAGGCAGAAGATAATGGTGAGGACGACGCCCACCCACAGGGCAATTTTGCTGTAGTTAATTTTTCCGCTGGCTTGGGATTCCGGAGCGGGTTGATTGGTGACGGACATTGATTATTTACCTCCCATAACGTTGACGCGAGATTTCGACAGGAAAAATGCGGCGATCGCCACCGCTAAAATCAGCAGTAAAAACGTGACGACTACCAGGGCCGCACCGTAGCCGAAATCCAGGTATCTTCGCACCGTGGCATAGATATAAATAGAGACGGTTTCCGTGGCACCCGCCGGCCCCCCACCCGTCATCACCTGCACCAAGTCAAAGATGCCGAAAGCTTGGGCAAATCGGAACAGCAGGGCGATGATAATTTGGGGGGTGACGAGGGGGATGGTGATTTGCCAAAAACTCTGCCACGGCGTCGCCCCGTCGATGGCGTGAGCCTCGTACAAATCGCCGGAAATCGATTGCAAACCCGCCAAAAGAATGATGGCGATAAAGGGGGTGGTTTTCCAGACGTCGGCGATAATCATCGCCAGCATCGCCCGGGTGGGATCGCCCAGCCAAGTGATGGGTGTTGCGATCAATCCCAGGCGGGTGAGGAGGTCGTTAACAATTCCATATTGGTCATTGAAAATCCACGCCCAAGCTAACCCCATCACCGCCGTAGGTAACGCCCAGGGAATGAGGGAAGAAGTGCGGACGAATCCCCGCCCGAAAAAGGCTTGATTCAACACCAGGGCGATCGCCATTCCCAGCACCAATTCGGTTAAAATGGAGACGGCGGTAAAGATGCTGGTATTCCACATACTCTGCCAAAATCTACCATCACCGACCAGGCGCTGATAGTTGGCGAAACCGGAAAAAACCGATTCCAGTTGGGTTCCTAAATTGTTGGTAAATAAACTCAACCAAAACGCCCGGGCGATGGGGTAAATAAACACCAAAGCGAGGATGAGCAGTGCCGGCGTAATTAAGTACCAGCCGGTGAGTTTTTCTCTGCGATCGATATTATTTTGAGTCATGATATTGGGTTTATCGCTTCAACAGGGCGCGAGTTTCATTCGCCGCCGCTTGCATGGCTTGTTCCGGGGTTTGACTGCCCGTCAGAGCCGCGCTCAGGTAACGCTGGAGGATGTCGGAAGCCTGGGCATATTGGGCGACGGGCGGACGCAGGACGGGATTTTGAACCACGTTTAACAGGTCAGGAAGGTAGCTAAATTTTGCCACTAACTGAGGATCGTTAAAAAGGGATGTTTTGGCGGGGACGTACCCGGTTTCTAGGAAGTATTTAATCTGCACTTCTGGGCGACTGAAATATTCGATCACCGTCCAAGCTTCGTCTTGATTGTCGGAACTCGCAGAAATGCCGAATCCCCAACCGCCCAGACAGGCACCGCTGCCGTGTTCGGGTTGGTGAACCATCGGTTTGATGGCAAATTTTCCGGCAATTTCCGAGTCCGAAGCCAGGGAATAAACGTAGGGCCAGTTCCTTAAAAAAGCGGAATTGCCATTTTGAAATAGGCGGCGGGTTTCCTCTTCGGCGTAGGTGGTGACGCCGGGGGGAGAAATGCCTTCGCTGATGGTGTCGCGCAGAAATTCTACTGCTGCGATCGCCTCGGGTTTGTCCAAACCGACTTCCTGGGTGTCCGCGTCGATCCAAAATCCGCCGTATCCCTCCAAAATCTCGGTGAACATGGCAGATAATCCTTCATATTGTTTGCCCTGCCAGACGTATCCCCAGGGGACTAATTCTTGCTCTTGCAGGGTGTTGGATAGGGTCATCAATTCCTCGAAAGTCTCCGGCGGTTCCGCCCCAATTTCCTTCAATAAATCGGTGCGGTAGTAGAGCATTCCCCCGTCGGTTCGGAAGGGCATTCGATACAATTTTCCTTCGTAGCGACCGCCGTTGACATCTCCTTCTAAATAGGCATCTAACTGTGTTTCTGTGACGCGATCTGAGAGGCTCGACAACCAACCTGCTGCTGCAAATTTTTGCACCCAAACGATATCCATGTAAACGAGATCGTAGGGGGAATCTCCCAGCAAAAATGCGGAGGTATAAAGATCTTCAACCAAGTTGGTGTTGTTGGGGCCTTTGACGACTTCGAGGCGAAGATTGGGGTGTTCGTTATTGAAATCCTCGACTAACGGTTCCCACTGGGTTCCTTCCAGGGCTTGAATGAGGACTTTCACCGTCACGGGTTGTTGGGTGATAGCCGGCAGCACGGCGAGGCAAATGATACCCACAAAGGTGGCGATCGCTAATCCAAAATGAAGCCAGAATCCTTGGGATTTGGAATTGGGAGGGCGAATATTAATCCTCAATTTAATGGCATGAAATTTAAACATGATTTTTTGAGAGATAATTTGATCACTGTTACCATTGGCGATTTCTCGATTTAGCATCGATGAAATCCGAGACAAACTTATGCGAAACTTGGCGATCGGCGACTCATCTGGGCGATCGCATCCCCCCAAGGGAGGCGACCCCGATCCAGGTTGCTATTATAGATAGAGATGGAAAGAATTGCAATCTAAGTTTAGATTCCTTAATATTTGAGACCGGCGATCGTCGGATTGCGGGGGGACACGGCCCTCGATTTTCCACCGTCGCCGATCGCAGATCGAGACCCAATTTAGCCCGTCGAAATGGACGATTTTTAACCGCAAAAATGACGGGAAAAGGAGGGCGATCGGGTCGGAGGACGGCGGACGGGGGCGGGGCGGTCTGTACAGAAACCGCGATCGCCGGTAAAATTTGGTCAAGATTGGCAACATCGTGCCAGCCAGCATTTTGGGAAGCAGCAGTGTTAGACATCAAACTCATTCGGGATAATCCACAGGCCGTTCAAGACCGCCTCAACCTGCGGGGAGATTACGATCTGCAGCCGATCTTGGCGTTGGAGGAAAAACGGCGATCGCTCGAACAGGAACGCATCCGACTCGAAACCCGCAGCAACGAGATCGGAAAACTCGTCGGAGAAAAAATCAAGTCCGGGGTCGATCCCAAAGGGCCGGAAGTCCAAGAATTGCGGGACGAGGGACAGCAAATCAAGTCCCAATTGGGCGATCTCGAACCCCAAGAAAAAGAGTTAGCCGCCGAAATTGACGCCCTCTTGTTGCCACTACCCAACCTCCCGAGCCCAACCACTCCGGTGGGAAAAAGCGAAGATGAAAACGTCGAAATTCGCCGCTGGGGAGACGAATACAAAACCCAAAATTCCGACATTTTACCCCACTGGGAAATGGGCGAAAAGTTGGGAATTTTTAACTTTGAAAGAGGGGTAAAAATAGCCCAAAGTCGTTTCGTCGCCCTCGTCGGTGCGGGTGCTGCTTTGGAACGAGCCTTAATTCAATTCATGCTCGACACCCACACGGCGAACGGCTACGTCGAGGTGATGCCGCCGCTATTGGTGAACAGCACATCTTTGACGGGGACGGGTCAACTACCCAAATTTGCCGAGGAAAGTTTCAAGTGCGGCGAGGACGACCTGTGGCTGATCCCCACCTCGGAAGTCCCGGTGGTCAACTTATATCGGGATGAGATTTTAGAAGTGGAAAATCTTCCCATTTACCACTGTTCCTTTACTCCCTGTTTTCGCCGGGAAGCCGGAAGTTACGGCAAGGATACCCGGGGTTTGATCCGACTCCACCAGTTCAATAAAGTCGAGTTGGTGAAATTGGTCAAACCGGAAACCTCCGAGGAAGAACACCAAAAATTGGTGGCAGATGCCGAGGGGATTTTGCAGGCTTTGAAACTGCCCTATCGCGTCATCGAATTGTGTACGGGAGACTTGGGATTTGCGGCGGCGAAGTGCTACGATTTGGAGGTTTGGTTGCCTTCGGCGGAAACCTACCGGGAAATTTCGAGCTGTTCTAACGTGATGGATTTCCAGGCTCGGCGGGCGAACATTCGCTACCGGGAAGCCAAGGGCGACCAGAAGAAGAAGAAGAAGAAAACCGAGTTTGTCCACGCTTTGAACGGTTCCGGATTGGCGATCGGACGGACGATGGCGGCGGTGTTGGAAAACTACCAGCAGCCGGACGGAACGGTTCGGGTTCCCGAGGTTTTGCAGCCTTATTTAGGGCGGGAAATACTGTAGGATTTTGCCCGAGTCGGTTGGGTTGGGCATCCGCTCAACCCGACATTATAATTGATTATAATGCTATAATAATCTTCGTGACTTTATTCGACGGACGGATGAGCGTCAGAGTAGAATCGCCCTCACCCCCGACCCCTCTCCCAATTCTGGGAGAGGGGAGAAAATCAATTCTACGAGTTTTAAACAAAAATTTGCAGGTCAAAATAGACGATCGCCAAGTAGGACAACAACCACAACAGCAGGCTAATTTTGATGCTGTTATCTTCGATTAAGATGCGATCGGGTTCTTCTCCTGCCGCCAAAACGGTGACGATCCGCTTGTAGTGCATGACGGCATAGTAGACGATGGGAACGGTGATTACCAGGGACGGATTTTTGTCTGAACTGATGGTAAATAGGGAATAACACATGATGGTCATGGTCGCCGTACTATTGATCAAGGAGTCGAGATAGGGTAAGGTATAGTGGGATAAAACCGGGCGTTGTTGGTTGGTTTGTCCTCGCTGATAAAAGAGTTTTAGATAGGAGTGTTTTCCGGCGGGATGGAGGGATGCGGGGGATAATTCTTCTAAGGATTCGATGGGGTTTTGTTTGTGGAGGAGGGAGAGGAGTTCCGATCGCCGTTTTGCGAAGCCTTGAAATAGGGTTAAAAAGAACGTGCAAAGGGTGATCCAGGCGGTGGGGGTGTCCCCCACGGCGTAGATGCCGGCGAGGAGGCGGAGGACGAAACCGAAGGCGATACAATTGACGTCGAAGAGGGGAATATTTTTGAGTTTTAGGGAGTAGGCGATATTGTTAATTCCGTACAGCAGCAGGCAGGAAAATACGGCGATTCCCAGGTGGTAAGAACCGATGAGGGAAACGGTTACTAAGAAAACGGCGATCGCGGTGGCAGTTGTCAGTCTCACCCGTCCGCTGGCGAGGGGACGGAGTCGCTTTTTGGGATGTTGGCGATCGCGTTCGATGTCTTGAATGTCGTTGAAAATGTAGACGGCGGATGCTATCATTGAAAAGAGGATGACGGTGAGGATACCGTTGGCGATCGCCTCGGGTTGCAGCAGCCTCCCGCCAAAAATTACCCCCGCCAAACAGAACAGATTTTTCGTCCACTGGTGGGGACGCAGCAGCTTGATAATATCTCGAATTCCGAGCGAAACTTGAGGATCGTCTGAGTCGGAGATATCCGCAGATTTTGCTTGAATTCTCGTACCAAATTTAGGTTTCATTGCACTCACTCTAACACCACAGCACAGTCCTCAGCGGGACATGATAATGATACCAGCAAATATGGTGGCGAGCCCAACCCACTGATTCAGTTCAAACCGTTCGCCGAATAATACATTTCCGGCGATCGCAATTAAACTAAACCCGATCCCTGCAAAAATCGGATAGGCGGTGGAAACGGGGAGTTTGTCCAGAGCTCTGGCGAACAAAATCACGTTGATTCCGTACACCATAATTCCTCCGATAAACCAGGGAGAAAACAACAATGCCAATAACCCCGGATCGGTGGCGACGAGTCGCGACTTTTTCAACAGCAGACTGCCGATACAGTTGTTGACGGCAGCCAGCATCAAAAATCCCCATCCACTCAGATAAAAATTCATATCGCAGTTTCCCATAATATGTGAACATTTTGAGGAGGGAGAACCCCACCCAACCCTCAGCAAGGGAAGGGCTAATTTTTTAGGCTGATGACTTGTCCCTGCGAGTAGTAAGCGACTTGATTCGGTTTGATTCGTTCTTTGATTTTAATGGTAAAGGATTGCAGGGTGGTGTAATCGACATCCGAAATTGTAAAGTTTTGGGTTTCCAGTCGATCTTCAAATGGAAGGTGTACGTTCATAAAGAAAGTTCCCGGCGATCGCAGTTGAACCCGATACTCATTCTCGGCTATCTGGGTGACATCCACGGCATCCGACGGACTGAGGATGTTGTGGAAACTTGCATTGTCAATCCAGTCAATTTGGGACTGGCAAAAGAGTTGAGTGGCGGGATATAAACTATTTCGATAAATATAGGCACCATTCAAACTGTCGGGTATGTTGATCAAGAACATTCCATCCCCTTCAAGTTCGCGATCGATGCTTTCAAGCACTTGCTTTGAAATCTGTCCCGCCGCAATCCATTTTTGATTGGAGGCGTAGAGTTGATAGGAGAAAAAGAGGGATAGAGTTATAAAAACAATTGCCGTTATGAGGCGAAACCGAGATAATAAAAATCCCAAAACGAACACACTCAAAATAACCAAAAACACCGAGGGGAGATACAGTAGCCGTTCCCCCTCGGTTGTCCAGAGGGAGACGGGGATGTTGATGACAGGTAACAGGGAAACAAAAAATAAACCCAGCAACAAAATGACCAATTTGGCAATTGAGTTGTAAATCCCCCCTTTCCAAAAACAGACGATAGTAAAAATTAAAATTACCGCCAAAAACACCGAAAAAGACAGGGGCCATATTCCTGCGTAGACGGGGTTTAGGGGTGGGATAAAAATCCTGATACTGGAATACAAACCCCGCAGAAGAATGGCGAAATCGAAGTTCATGTGAACGTCACTTCCATATCCTCCAATAAATTGTTTTAATCCCCAATATCTGAGTCCAAAATAGGGAAAAAATGCAGTGGCATAAATTAGGGGCAAATAAAATATTTTATAAATTTTATTTGCGGATTTTTTTTGATTAATGTGATCGTAAATTTCATACAAAAATAGGAAGCCGGGATAAACGAGAACCGATTCTTTCGATAGCAAACCCAGTAAAAAAAGGAGATAGGAGAATAGAAACCATCTGCGATCGCCCGTCTCCTTATATTTCAAATAACAGCAAAATGCCGCCAACCCAAAACTGGTAGCGATCACATCCGATCGCGCCGCAATCCAGGTGACGGCTTCGACGTGGCTGGGAAGGATGATAAAAATAAATGCCGATAAAATCGAGAAAATAGTGACAAACTTTCCAGCCAGTTTTGCCCCCCGAAATAGGAGACGAGACAGTTGATAAACCAGAAAACCATTCAACCCGTGAAAGAATATATTTGTCAGGTGGTAGCCGACGGGATTTAATCCCCAAATCTGATAGTCAAAAAACAGTGTCAGGGAAACGAGGGGGCGGAAAAACACATCCGGGGGAGTCGTCCAAACGCCCAGTGGACCTCGCGTTTTTACTTGGTAAACCCAGTTGAAATCATCGGACAGGAAAAACGAATCGACGATATTTCCGTAGGCGATCGCACTCAAAGCAAGACAGACAATTAAGGCGATCGCGTGGAATTTGAACTGTTTTGAATCGAAACTCAATACCGTCATACTTCAAGCATCCTATGAAAACTGCTTGAGAAGCCAAAGCATTTTTTCTTTCACGGGTTTTCGGTGGGCAGAACCCGCCTTTTCTGCCTGTAGTTTATCGTAGTTTTTCTGGAACCAATCGTAACTTTCCTTGAACATTTCGTCGTTGGAGTATTTCGGTTTCCAGCCCAAGTTTAACAGGGGTTGAACGTCGAAATAAAATTCTTTGTGGTAGGTGAGATAGTGCCAGGGGGCGAGGGGACTCAAACCCACGATATCCAACAGCCTCAGCGTTCCGATTGTCAACCCGGTGGGGAGGCTTTTAACCTGGGAATCGGTTCCAGCGTAGGTTATTAAATTCTCTAACCCCTGTCGCAGGGTTCCAAAGCGATCGCTTCCGACATTGTAAATTCCCGGTTTTCCCAAATCTAACGCCAGCAGGTAAGCGTCCATCAAATCCAGGGCGTGGACGAACTGAAACTTGATATTTCCATCGCCGATAACGTAAACATTTCGCCCTTCTTGAATCCACTCAAAGAGAATCTGAAAAATGCCCAGCCGTCCCTCGCCCAAAATCGTCCGGGGGCGGATGACAATCAAGGGCAAACCTTCGCGATCGCACACCTGGCGAACCGCCAATTCCCCCGCCAACTTCGCCCGTCCGTAAATCTCCACCGGCTGGGGTTCCGTGTCGTTAGTAATCGGACATTTGGGATCGCCAAATAACGCGCTGGAACTCATGTGAATAAAACTGCCAACCCCCGCCTTTGCCGCTTCCTCGGCGGCGATGCGGCTGCCCTCGACATTCACCTCCCAAAACTTATCCCCCGACTTGGTGAGGGGCACCAACGCCACATTGTGATGAACGATATCGATCCCCTTCATGGCGGCGGCGACACCCGCGCGATCGCGAATATCACAGTTGATATATTCAATTTCCGGGGGGCGAGTGGGATCGTCCCAAATATCGAGAATTTTGACATCTTCCCCCCGTTCCAACAGCCGGCGGGCGATCAGATTGCCCAAAAAGCCGGAACCCCCTGTCACCAGATGTTTCATGGACTGCCGCTAACCTTCCAAACGATAAACCTGCAAGAATCGTAAACCAATGTCGCCGATTCGTAAAGGAATTGAACCGGCGGATAATTGTAAAACCACAACCGGGGGGCGATGTCGCGAGAAACCGTTTCCGGGCGACACCCCACCACCCTTTCAACCCGAAAACCACAGAATTGAAACATCGCCCGACTTCTGCGACTGTGGGGTTGATTGCAGTATAAAATAACCTCTCCCAGCGGCCATAATTTTTCCCGTTTCAACCCTATCCTCAATACCCGGGCATTGTCAAAAGTATCCAAATAAGTTCTATCCCGCACATTGGCAGGCACGAAAATTTGCAAATCCGGGCGGAGTTTTTGCAGGAATTCGGCGGCATAATCCTCCTCCGACTTGGAATGTCCGAAGGAATTTCCGGGAGACACGAACACGCGATCGCCCGTTTCCGCATCCGCCGCCACCCGACGCACCACCGCTTCAAAATAATCCGATAAATTCTCCACCGCTTCCGGCGATTCTGTCGCCGTCAACCCCTCCGTGACGATCATATAATCCGCCATCAGTTATCGATTCCCCCGTAATTGTCGAACACCCATTGGAGGCTGCGACGCATCCCCTCTTCCAGGGAAACTACAGGATAATAGCCCAATTCTAGTTTAGCTTTGGCGACAGAACAGGCGATGGTTTTATTCATTTCCGACAAAACATGAATTTTTTGCTGGTACAATCCCAGACGTTGCAAACTCCCATCAACCACGGTGGCGATATCCCCGGCAATTCCCGGCAATTTCAAACGTTTGTGGGCGCAAACTTGGTTAAATTCAGATTCCAATAACTTCTCAACCGTGTCGATAATTTCATTCATCGAATAGGGGCGATCGTCCGCGATCCAGTAGGTTTCGCCGTTCGCATTTTCCGACTCCGCCGCCAGCAATATTCCCTGACAGAGATTGTCCAGATAAGCCATCGATCGCAAATTATCTCCATCCCCCACAATCGGGCCCTTGCCATCCCGAATCATTTTAAAAAATAGGGTCTGTCTCGGCGGTTGGTTGGGGCCGTAAAACCAGGGCGGACGGACGACGACGGTTTCGATTTTGCCCGATTTTTGTACCTCAGAAACCGCCAATTCCATCAACATTTTAGATTTCCCATAATTCATATAGGGATTGTAGGGGGATTTTTCATCAAATAAATGGTCGGGGTGGGGATTGCAGCCACAGGGGGAATTGGAAGATACAATAACCGCCCGTTTGATCCCATTTTTTACCGCAGAATTTAACAAATTTTTCGTCCCCTCAACGTTGATATCGTAAAACTCAGAAACCTGGCGGGGATGGATGATTCCGGCGGTGTGAAATAGGGTCGCGCCGTCCGCCCCCTCACAGAAGCGATCGCAGTCTTTGGGATTCCGCAAGTCCCCCACAATTACTTCAATTTGATCCGAAATTTTTTGGATACTTTCGGGATCTTGACCGGGCAAAATCAGACAGCGGAGGGTTAAATCGTCCTTCGGTTGCGACAACCGTTCGACATCTGGAATTCCCTTGATTAACGCTTTTACCAAACTGATTCCCAGCCAACCCAACGCACCCGTAATTAAAACGCGATCGCTCATTTTCTCCTCACCTAAATTTTGCCCAAAAACTGTAACGCATTCCGCCGCGCGATCGCCATAATCGACCCCTGGGGATTCACCCCCGGCGCCGTACACAGCAAACTCGCATCGGCAATATAAAGATTGTCAAAACCGTGCACCCGGCCGAAGGAGTCCGCCGCACAAACCCGGCGATTTTCCCCCATCGGACAGGAGGAAAATAGGTGCACCGTCATCAAATTGGAACTCGCCGCCGGGAGCACCTCCGGGATGCGATCCAAATCCGCCGTGCCCGCCAACCGCCCGAACCCCGATAAACTGGGGTAAAGCGCGATCGCCCCCGCCTCGAACAGCAATTGGCCCAACTTCCGCAACGCCTCGGCCAGATCCCGCAAATCCTCTCCACTCAGGCGATAGCGCACCAGGGGATCGCGAAAACCGGGGAGGGGGCGCACCGAACCCCGGCCCGACCCCGTAATCATCGCGTAATAAATGGCCATATTTTGCCAGTGGCGGTGCACCTCCCCCGCAAACTCGGGATGATCCACCATTCCCACGGACAGGTAAGCCGGAGAACTGATCGAACAGCCGAAACTGAACCGGGGGGCGAACTCCTTCACCTGATGCACCGGAACCCCCATGTCGCGGGCGTTGACAGCCTCCGGAAATTGCGCGATCGCCTTCACCGTCGGGTGCAGTTGCAGGGAATTGCCGACATTTTCAGTGATGCCGCTGCGCCGCAACAGGGCCGGGGTGTGGATGGCCCCGCAGCAGACGAACACCGTTTCCGCCTCGATTTCTCCCCGATTTCCCGACAAAATCCACCGTTTCCCCCGCCTGCGAATCCGGTCAATTCGCGTCTCCGACAACAGCCGACAACCCGCCTGTAACGCCCGGGGAATAAAGGTTTGGGTCATCGACTGGCGAGTTCCTTTCGGTGGCAAACTCGGGTTGTCCTGGGTTTCATAACGGAACCAGCGCGGGACTTCCAGCGATTCCCACCCCAATTTCACCGCCCCTTCGTGGAGTTTCAGGGAGGCGGCGGGGGGCTTTCCCGGCAGGGGACAGACGGTGACGGCCCGTTCGCAGGCCTCAAAATGGGGCAGTAAGTCGGCGTCCGCGAGCCCCTCCACCTGAAATTCCCGGCGCCAGCGTTCCAAAATCTCCGGCGGCGTGCGGTGGTAGAGCCCGCTGTTAATTTCGCTGCCGCCCCCCACGCAGCGCCCCTCCACATATTGAACTTTCGGCTTACCGAGGGCGGCGGTTAACCCCCCATTGCGATATTTCTGCACCATTTCTTCCTGGGAAAAGGGCTCGCAGGATTCGAGGGGTAAAAAAGATCCGTCTTCGATGAGCAAAACGTCCCGTCCGGCTTCGGCCAGCAAACAGGCGGTGATGGCACCCCCAGGGCCGGAACCGATGACGGCAATTTCGCAGGACTGGGATTCAGACATGACGATCGCGGGGACTCGAATTGACCAAAGATTGCCAACAGAGTACCACCAAACTCTCGTAAAAGCGCATCAAATCTCGGCAGGGGCCGAAGGGGGAATTTTTCCATGCTTCGATCTGACTGCGGCGGCGATCGGGGGTTTGGCGGTGAAAGGGCGACCCGCGCAGCCATCCCCAGCAGTCGAAAATAACAGTGAGTAACCAGATGGGAAATTGCAGGTAATCCGGCATCCGGCGATGTTGGTCGAGGACGAATATCACTACGTCATTCTGGTGGAAATCGGCGGTTTCGTCGGCGGGGGTGCGATCGCGGATCATCGAGTAACAGAGGGCGGAAGCGGTGCGGGTGAAAAGTTGGTTCATGGTTTTTTTGAGATCAATTTTCGGTTATTTTGAAAGTTTGTCAATCCGAAATTTATTATGATTTAATGTTTGCAAAAGGTGATAACATCAAATATAGTATAACATTTCCGGCATCCGGAATTAGAAACCGGGTGTCTTCAGAAAAATCGGGTGGAGACATCTAAACTATCATAGAAACCCGGTTTCTTGGACGCACTGTAAGACCCGACATGACAAACGATCCGTATCACCTGAAACGTTTCCTGGACGCACAAGCCACAAGCTACGATCGCGCCTTAGCCGAACTCAAAGCCGGCCGGAAGCGATCGCACTGGATGTGGTACATTTTCCCCCAATACAAAGGTTTGGGTTTCAGTGCCATGTCGCGGCGGTACGCCATCCAAAGTTTGGAGGAAGCAGAGGCCTATTTAAACCATCCGATATTGGGCGATCGCCTGCTCGAATGTACCGCGACGGTGTTGGGAATTACGGGGCGATCGGCTCACGATATTTTCGGCTCTCCCGATGACTTGAAGTTGCGCTCCTGCGCGACCTTATTCGAGGTGGTGTCGCCCCCAGATTCCGTGTTTTTGCAGTTGTTGGATCGGTTTTACGACGGGGATCGGGATGCCAAGACTTTGCAGTTATTGAGATAACAGATTGAGGTTTTCGTAAAGGTCGGCGATCGCGCATTTAAACCCGATGCGATCGAATTCCACCTGTTCGCCGGCACGATAGATTTGAGGCATCCAGAGATTGTCCGATTTGCGCTGAAATCGTTCGATCAAAACTTGTTTTTGATGAATCAACACATATTCCTCAAATTCCGCGATCGCTTTGTAATCGGCGAACTTATCGCCCCGGTCGAAGGCCTCGGTCGAATCCGATAAAACCTCCACAATCAGCTTGGGATGCAGGATAAAATCTTCGTCGGAAATGCGATCGCGATCGTCGCACGTCACCGCCAAATCCGGATAATAAAATAGATTCAATTCGGGGAGGCGTACCTTCATATCCACCCCATAGGAAATACAGCCCGTGTCGCGCAGGTGATTGACCAGCAGCGCGGACAGATTTCCCGTAATGATGACATGAGCCTTACTGGCTCCGGCCATCGCCACGATTTGCCCCTGTAGATACTCATGTTTGATCGGACTCACCCGCTCAATTTCTAAATACTCTTCCGGTGTAAAATAGGTGTGACTTTTACTATGAATCATTTTTCTTTGTCGAACCTCATTATCAATATCTTACAGCAGATTCAACTTATTCGCCCAGGCTACCGCTTCCGTGCGGGAATATTTGGAAGTGTTATCACTCGTCTACAGCTTGTGAAATCGGCTGAGGAGACTGTGGGAGTCCGAACCCAATTGCTGACGTTGATTGAGGAAATGCCGGAAGCTTGGCTGGAAGAAGTCAAAGATTTTGCCGAGTTTATTCAGCAGAGGAAGCCAAGAATGACTCGGACTTCGGAGTAGTTTTCTTATTCGCTCTTAACTGGATTTATTCGTACAATTCGGTATGCCATAAAACTCGGGCATGGACTGCCTCACCTTTCTCATCAAACACATAATTTATGATTTATACTTGATGATGAGTTCATCCTCACAATCGAAAATTGTCAAAGCCTTTTTTATGCGCTCAAATTTTCCTTTATTATCTATGTTTGCTTCAATAAAATATGTTTCATTAATCGCAGTGGCTTGCCTGCAACGATTCGGATCTTTGGTCAGACTTATTTTTTCTGCCAAATCAGAAGTGAAGAATGCTTGAGGTTGAGAATCAAAAAAATGTTTCATCACTTCTAGATATAATTTGCTCATCTCTGATATTTCAAGCTTTCGATCAAAAAAGATCGCATACTTCAACTTTTTGCCCGTCGGATCTTCTGCGTCAAAAATATTGACTTCGTTAAAATCCATTTTTTCTTCAATTTCAATATCTGGGAAAAGCCAGACTTTTAAGAAGCGATCTACAATCATTTCAAATCTAGTTTCAATCTCTTTTATTCCCCATCGATCAATTTCGCTCAAATAGCGATTCAACCAAAGCCGACTATATTTATAGCCTTGCTCTTTTCCGTCAACATTCATATCTCTTTTTTCGATAAAAGTTTTATTTCCTAATTTTCCATTGTTGCCAGAAAGTGTCAGATTTGCGATCGTGTTCAAATAATTATTATTGATAGTATTAAATTCCATTTCACCCAATTCATTTTTCCATTGTTGAACTGGATTTTGAGGAAATATATGCTCTACAGTAATATCTTCATTGTCTTCAATTTTGACGGGTTCATTGTTTTGGTAATTCTCAAGTCTATCCAAAAAATACATTCTGTTTTTTGCCTTTATTTCATACATATTTTTTCGTTCGAGTGCATCGATCAATTCTCGGTCACGCGGAAACCTTTGGCTTCCCTTTTTCTGAATCAAAGACAATTGTAATGAGTAAAGATAGTTCTGAGTATTCACATCTTCATAAAGGCGCATAAAAATTTTATTGAGTGAATTACTTGACAGACCCATGATAAACCTTCTCCAGGTAAAAGATTGAATCAATTCTAAGACACTAATAAAGTCTTGTTTGGTGATTGCGCGACTTGAATAATCATCATAAACTTTGATTAAAAATGGATAGGCAACATTAATCTCAAGTCGGTTGATGTATTCAAGCTGAAGTCTAATATCCCGATCTTTTTCGTTGGCTGGATTTAAGAGTTTGTTGTAATGATAAGCAAATTTTTTGAGAACAGTCAGGTTTTGCTCTAAAACCGCCACTGTTGATGTCGGATATTTGAACTTAAATTCTTGATAAACCTTGTTTTTGTTGGGTATTTTTTTATTTTCGAGGGTCAGGTAATCCCTGATATAGTCAGAGACTTTACTAGAATTTTTAGATTCATCTTTAGCCAGCCTTTCAATGTGTTCCCAATATACTGTGTAAATTTTGTTTTGTAATTCTCGATTGAGATCCATCAAAATATAATTTCGGATCAGATCGGCTTGAGATAATTCAAGTCCCGTCGAATTAAGGCTTTCAAAAATCCTTTGGGGATCATCTTTTCCTCTTTCAAGTGAAATTTCGACAAACATCAATTTTTTTAATCCCTTAAGGACAAACTGATAATTCTCTTCTGAGATCCTGGACTGGAAATAATTGAAATTTTCAATTATTCGAGAAAAATCGGTATATTCTTTGAGATTGTCATTTTGCAAAATATATTTTAATGCTCGATCATTGTTTTCGGTTGGTCTTAACTTAAGTTTTTCGTCGCCTTCCGCAAATTTATTGATAAGGTAAGTTTCATAAATTTGATTCGTTAAAGATGTTTTGCCTAGTTCTTGAGCCAATCTGTGTAGAACCAGATAAATTAAAGTGACAGTTGTGAGGCGTTGCTGTCCGTCAATAATCGTCAATTCATTAATATCTGAAACGGAGTAAACATCATCGCGAATGTACACAATACTGCCAATGAAGTGAGCGTTAAGCTCTTCTTTATTGCTGAGTTCCAAAATATCATCTAAAAGCTGTTTGCATTGTGAATCACCCCAATCATAATTTCTTTGATAAATTGGGATGACAAATCGCGTGTCACTCTGAGACAAAAATTTGTTGAGGTTGATTTCGTTGGCTTTCATGATGGTAGTGTTGAGGGTAGCTACAATAGATCGCACACCAGAACCTTCGAGCCTCGGCGCATTCCGGAACTGCGTCCAAGCCCGATCGCGAGCCTATGATTTTCTACTGTAACGCCTCCTTCAAGTCCTGTCCAGCAGTTGTTAACAATTCTTATTCATTTTTTGCCTGTTACACTTCCACCAGCCGATCGCACCCAAAACCCTCACTCTTCCCACTCTCCTTGCAGGGTAAATCCCGCCCAAAAAAACGGGGAATTCCACTCCGAAGACTGCCACAAATCGATCGGGGCAGATCGCAACGCCGCCGCTGGAGACTGCCCCCCATCCAGCATTTTTTGATAAAATTTTACCATCAATTCCGCTCGGAGCGATCGCGCCCGATCGGGTATTCCAATAACGCCGTATTTTCATCGAGAATATCCCGTTGAATCGCTCCCAATTTGTTCTCGCCTATTTCCCGGCTTTAATTGTTCCGCCAGCCTCCCCACGCCTCCGATACCCACGCCGCCGATTCCCGGCCCGTCCGTACCGGGTTTACCGTTCTAAATGATGGTTGTGTAGTTGGGCTTTAGCCCCGGAGCGGAGCGCTGAAGCGCAACTACGAACGATTCATTATTATAAAAATTTTACCACAGAGACACAGAGGACACGGAGACATTATGGGTCTTCCCCTTTACCCTTGCTAGGGGACGTGAAAGCGATCGCCCACATAATTTAACTGTTCTTTCAATTGGGCATTTTCGGCTTTATTGCGGGGGATGTCGGGTTGGAATTGCCACGCTTCGCACTCTCGGGCGAGGGCTTCCGCCAACTGCCAGCGGTGGTAAAACGTGCGTCCGGCAACCTGTTTGATGGCATCGATTTGGGCGGGACTGAGATAGCTTTTATCCAAATCTTCGATGCGGGTGGGGTCGATATAAATGGGATAAACTCGGGCGATCTCAAAAAGCTGTTTTTCCTGGTCTTTTGTCAGGTTAACTCTGGCCTCCACTTCTTCTTTAAAATTGACACCGCCCGCGATCGCACGGCTGCTGAGGTCGGAGAGGCGATCGCTCGGAATTCCCACTTCCCGCAACTGTTCCAAAACGGGTTGGGAGAGTCGGTAAGTCACATCCCGATACACGGGTTGATCGAAAACATTCTGCACGATAAACAGCATGAACAGGCTGATAATTGCCGCGATGATCGGCGTGGACACCCAGCCGGAGGCGATGCCCAACAAAACCCGCCAGCGAATTTGTCTTGCACCTTTAATTCCCCGCAGCAAACCGATGCCGATCACCGCCCCTACGACGGCTTGGGAACTGGAAACGGGAATTAAGGGAATGGTCGGCAAACCCGCATTTGACAACAGGCTTTCCAACCCCGTGGAGGAAAAAATATACAACACTAAAGAATGGGCGACCACCACCACGAACGCCGCCACGGGAGACAGGGGCATCAAACTGTTGCCCACCGTCATCATCACCCTTCTAGAGTAAGTGTAAACCCCGACGGCGATCGCAATTCCGCCGACGAGAAACAGTTGTTGGACGGAAGTAATTGCCACCGTTCCGATGTAAAAGTCGGTGAACGGGGAGGACGAAACGAACACCCCCATCACGTTGCCGATATTGTTGGCACCGAGGGCGTAGGAACCGAAAGCCCCGGCCACAATGAGTCCCCAGCGGGTGTAAAGGTCGAGACTTAAAAGGTGAAGTTGGGCTCGCTCTAGAATCGCCTCGACTAAATGATAGAGAAGGGCGGCGAAAATGGCACCCAAAATGGGACAGGCGACCCAAGTTCCCAGAATTTTAACTAAAGTATCGGTATCGGTAATCGAGCCGCTGAATTGGTTCCAGCCGATAATCGCCCCGACGACGGCTTGGGTGGTCGAAACGGGGAGGCCGATTTTTGTCATCCAAAAAACCGTCAAAGCGGCGGCGAAGGCGGCGGTAAATGCCCCGGCGATGGTGTTGACGGCGCCGAGTTCTCCCAACCCCCCGGCGGCACCCGCACCCCCCAAAACGGCGCCGATAATCACGAAAACGCTGCAAATAAAAGCGGCGGTTCCGAACCGCAGCATCCGGCTACCGACGGCGGTTCCGAAGACGTTGGCGGCATCGTTGGCACCCAAAGACCAGCCCAAAAATAAGCCGCTCGAAAGAAAAATTAAAATTGCGATCGCGTCCATTGTTTCCCCGGTCGTGGCCCGTCCGCCGTTTTAATTTAACGAAAGGTTAAGACGACGGTTCGGCTCACATCGACATCGCGATCGCCGTATCTCTTGCCTGACGGGCGATCGCGCCCAATTTTAAACCGTCTCGTGCTCTCTCAAATTAACCGTTCGGCGGCTCCCATCTCGGCGCCACAAATTCCCTTAAACCCACTACAATCTTAAATTGTAGCATATTTAACCGTTTCTTAACCTGACCCCGGGGAAAGGTGGCAGAGGGCTAATGCCAGCAACCCCCCACAGAGAACATGAATTGTTAATTGTTAATTGTTAATTGTTACATTACCCTTTTGATGGCATAAATCGCCAATTCATCTCCGGCATCTTCCGCCGCGTCGGCGAGGCTGTCGATCAGATCTACACTGTCCCGCAACTGCATTTTGCGATCGAGGGGCAATTCGGAATTGAAGATATTTTTCTTGAGACGGATGGCGATGCGATCGCTCTCCGTTTCGTACACCCGCACCCGATAAAGGTGGTCGCGGACGGCATCGGGGTGGCGGAAAAATGCCCTCGCTGCGATGACGACGGTTTCCACACTTTTCACCGCCATCGCCGTCAATTCTTTGAGGTCTTGGTGGTAGGTTTCGGGAATGTCCGGATGTTCGATAATAATACTTTGATAGGTGTCGCCGAATACGTCGATCAAATAGTAGAGATCTTCGAGCAAACTCAGCACGTCTCCCCGAAAGTCGGGGATCAACATTTCGGTGTAGAGTTCCGATTCGATCGCCCGCCTCAGTTCGTTGCAGCGCCCTTTCACATCCCGCAATTGCTGCATTTTGGCTTCGCAGGCATCCCAAATTTCTTCGGCATCTAGATAGGACGACATCCCCATTTCAAAGTATAGGCATCCTTCGGAGATCTTGTCGAGGAATTCGTCGATTTGAGCTTCGATAAATTTGGTTTTTCCAAATAGGGGGGCGATGTCTTTGTTCATGTTCTCAAAATCTTTCAAATCGACGGGAATGGATGCGATCGCCATTCTCAAATTTGATGGGGAACCCGGACTCGCCCCACGGGTGAACCGCCCGCGATCGGGCGCTCTCAGGATTGGGTCATGTCCTCACCGTTCTGCCGGTTGCTCTACAATTGTTCGACCAGGGGTTGAATTATACATCAATTCAAAAGCCAGATCTTCCTGATCGAATCCATTTTACAATTTTTGAACTTCGGCTGTCAACCCCCACTAAAGCTACGTCCGCGCGGGGGAAACCGATCGCGGCATCGCGTTATTTGAAGACAGTTTGGCCCGGTTTGAAGAATTGGGCGAAATTGGGCGATCGCCGATGGTGACAGTTATTTGCTGATCAGTTTTGGATGGAATGGCAGTCGCCGGGTTCACAGCACCATTTTACCATCCCGAAGATCGAAAACTGACCGAATTTGCGATCGCATAAATTGACTCATATCAAATTCGCTTCAATGCTCCCATTCAATTCGGTTGCATACCCAACCGCTTGGGAATCAATTCCCAAACTAACAGCAAAAATCATCGGTCGATGATTGGGAAAGTTGTACGATATAGCGCGGCGCGCGGGTGTAGGGTGTAGGGTGTAGGGTGTAGGGGCTAGAAATCGCCAAGACACATGGAAGTTTCGGGTTCTGT
>NZ_JAYFER010000237.1:0-6946 GCF_055795065.1 Lyngbya sp. CCY1209 | reverse complement strand
GAGCCGTGTGAGGTGAAAGTCTCATGCACGGTTTTGAATGGGAGGGGGAGATGGTAACATCTCTCTCGACCCCTAATATCGTCAGCCCGTCGTTATACGGACACCTTGCAGATGCCCGAAGAGTCCACACCTCCCCCCCCGATCGCGCCACCCCCGACCCCTCCCGAAACATCGCCGGCGCGGCCGAGGTCGGGGCCCTTCGATATCTTCAAAGCGTTTCCCGAGTTCAACCGAGGCAACCGACTCTACAAACTGGGGCGATACGAGGGAGCCTTCGCCCACTACGATCGCGCCGTAGACCTGAAGCCGGACTGGTATTCCGCGTGGCTGCGGCGGGGCAACACCCTGCGAAAATTGGGGCGCCACAAAGAAGCCCTCGCCTCCTACGATCGCGCCATCAAACTGCGCCCGAACCACTACTGGGCTTGGACGTTCCGGGGCATCACCCTGGCCAAACTGGGGCGGAACGAAGAGGCGATCGCTTCCTTCGACAAAGCCCTGAAAATCAAACCCGAGAACTTCGAGGCCTGGTACGAGCGGGGTCTAGCCCTGGAAGCCGGCCTGCAATTCCAGGCCGCGGCAGCTTCTTACAAGCGGGCGATCGAAATCAAACCAGACCTATCGGCGATCTGGTACCACCAGGGCAACGCCCTGATGAACGAGGAGCGCTACGCCGACGCCATCGCCTCCTACGATCGCGCCGTGCAACTGCAGCCGGCCAACTCCGACGCCTGGTTCAACCGGGGGGAAATGCTAATGAGCCAGTACCGCTACACCGAAGCGATCGCCTCCTACGACAAAGCCCTGGAACTGCAACCCGAGCGCTACCCGGCTTGGTTCAACCGGGGCATTGCCCTGCAAAAACTGCGCCGCTACGAAGACGCGATCGCGGCCTACGACCGCGTCATCGAACTGCAACCCAACGACTACGAAGCCTGGTTCTACAAAGGCATGGCCCTGAAATCCCAGTGGCCGAAAACCGCCCTGGCCAACCTCGACCGCGCCCTGGAAATCAACCCCGAGTCCCCCGCCGTCTGGATCGGCCGCGGCCAGACGCTCCTGGACATCAAAGACTACCGCTCCGCCATCGCCGCCTTCGACCGGGCCACCCAACTCAACTCCAACTTCCCGGAGGCCTGGTTGGGGCGGGCGACGGCCCTCTACCACCTGAAACGCTATCCGGAGGCGATCATCGCCTGCGACAACGCCCTGCAGGTCCAGCCCAACTTCCTCGATGCCTGGAACCGCCGGGGACTCACCTTGGAGCAGTTGGGGCGCTACGAAGAGGCCCTGATGGCTTACGATAAAGTGATTCAAATGACCGTCGCCGACCCGGACCTGGCTTCCAAAGCCGGACTCCAGCGCGGCGCGGCCCTGGAATACCTGAAGCGGGACGAGGAGGCCGTCGTCGCCTACCGGAAAGTGGTGCGGGAGCAGCCCGACAACTTCGAGGGCTGGGTGAAACTCGGGCAGGTCCTCGACCGCCTCGGACAGTACCTCCAGGCCGCAGACGCCTTCGAGCAGGCGATCGCCATCTGGCCGGAAAATTATCAGATTTGGTTGCAGCAGGGGGCCGTCCTGGAAAAGTTGGATCGATTTCAAGATGCGATCGCCGCCTACGACCACCTGATCCAGATCAAACCCGACGCCTGGGAAGCCTGGGTGAGGCGGGGGCAAGCCTTCGAGCAGATGGCCCGCTACCAGGAGGCTTTCAACTCCTACGGAGTCGCCCTAGAACTGCAACCGAACGCCCCCACCATCGTCGCCCACCGGGAGCGGGTGAAGCGAAAACTGGCGGTTCAGTGATGCGGAGGCGACCGGAGGCAAGTTTATATCAGATCCGTACAAACTCCCCAATCATCTTGAGATGATTTGAGCTAGTAGGGGCGCAAGGTTTGCGCCCTCGGGAATTAATTCCCCAGGGGTCTGGATGTCCCACCCGTTGCTCCCTCGGCTCCCTCGACCCCTGGAGCTTCCTCCGCCCCGGTCGCCCCCCCACCCCCCACCCGGCGCGCGACGCCATACAGGTGCTTTAAACGAATGACTCCTCTGGAAAAGGCGCAATTATTTTCTCAGTTGGCGGTGCTGCTGGACTCCGGTCTGACGGTACACAAAAGCCTGATCGCGATCGCCAAAAAGAGCCCGAGCCGTCTGAGCCGCTACCTGGGGAAAGCGATCCTCTCTCTGGGGCGGGGAGAAGAACTGCCGCAGGCTTTGGGGCGGATGCCCCGCATCTTCGACCCGTGGACGACGAGCCTGCTGGACGTGGCGGCCAAAAGCGGGGCGTTGCCGGAAATGTGCTGGCAACTGGCCAAACTCGAACGGCAGGAATGGGACCGACAAAATTTTTACCGCTCCGTCACCCTGGCGGCGGTGACGAGCGGGGTCAGCCTGCTGCTGCTGTTGGCGACGCTGTTGTACACCACGAAAGCCACCTTCGGCACTTGGCTGGCGGGATGTTTGCTGGTTCTGGGGGCGGGGTTGGCGCTGCCCCGAGTGATCCCCCGTTTGCCCTGGGTGCGCCGCGTCCGGACCGCCCGGGCCATGCTCTACCTGGGACAGTTGGAGTTGCCCCTGCGGTGCGGGTTGCCGATTTTGACGGCGATCGAATTGGTGCGCGATCGCATCCCCAAGTCGGAAATGGCCGGAACCCTGACCGTAGCTCTGGGACAGATCCCCGCCGGCAAAACCCTCAGCCAAAGTCTGGAAGACCGCCTCCCCGCGGCGGCCATCCGCACCATCCGCACCGGGGAGGAGACGGGCCAGTTGGAGCGCGCCCTGTACCATCTCCAACTCTATTACGAACGGGAATTGGAGCGATCGTTGCGGGTGATGCAGGGAATTTTGGTGCCCGTCACCCTGCTGGCCGCTGGGGGCGTGGTGGCCCTCCTCAGTCTCAACGCTATGAAATCCCTGTTCATCTTGCTCCCGAGTTGAGCCATTTCCCAAAATTTAATGTCGCCGATCTTGTGAAACTGAGCCGGTACATTTAAGCTGGTGTTCAGAATTGGGAGTCGGGAGTCGGCAAAAGCCAACTCATTGGCAATTGTCCCGGATCAATTCCCACCCCAATTCCTGCCAAACACTATCGATTTTCACCAATCGGTTGACCGAATGAAACTACCAAATCTGAAACGTTTTCGTCCGGGATTGGTTTTGGGAGCGATCGCCGGCATCTTGCTGGGTCAAACCGGCGCCGAAGCCGCCGATCGCGTGGTTCTCACCTACGGCCCCTTCCAGGCTCCGATCGCCGTCAGCGACCTGGAGCTATTCGCCACCGAGGGAGTCACCACCAAAACCATCCGTCAGATCGTCGGCGCCTCCGGACTCGACGAAGAAACCCTGCGCGGTCTGATGAGCCTGGAAATCGGCTTCGACCTCGTGCCGTTCGCCTGCATGATTTACACGCCGACCGGCCAAGAACTGACCGACGACATCGGCGCAACGGTTCGCACCCACCGCCGGGTTGCTAACGGAAAGGCCATCCGGGCCGCGTTGATCAATGCCGTCAGTGACGACGGCACCATCTCCTTCCTGGACTTCTTGAATTACTACCCCGTCCCGGGAATGTACGTCGATGTGGCGAACATCCCCGCGACGGTGGACAAAATTCAGGGCTTGAGCGACGAACTCGGTGCCCTGTTCAGACAGGCTTCCGACTTCGGCACCGAATTTTCCGACGGAACCGTTATCGTCGGCGGCTGCTCCCTGCAGGAGGTCAATCTTCCCGGACCGGCTCCGGCGCCCCCGCGTCCGGCCCCCCCGCGCCCGGTTCCGCCACCTCCGGCACCGGTACCTCCCCCGGCTCCTCCGGTTCGCGGACTCTGGTAAATCTGTCCCGACCCCAAGATTGCATCCGACCGATGCAAATGCGGCAGCATTCTCCACTCGGGGAAGCTGTCGCGCCGATTCCGGAACCGAAAACCATCAATAATTATCAATTATCAATTATCTTCTGCTGCTTCGAGATACTGGGCATCCATCAGAAACGCACCTTTGGCGAAGCGGACACCCCAGTAACCGCCCGGACGGCGATCGAGGACTGTACCCACTTCCCCCAATGCGATCGCGTCCGGGGGTCTGAGAATCGGCATCGGTTCGGCGGTTTTGACGTAGGGGGGTACGGCGATGACCCGAACTTTTTGATGGATGGCAAATTCTTTTTCTTTTTCCATAGTCATAAAATTTTTAATTTTAAACAAAATTCAAACCGATCAACTTCTATGCCAATGCGGTTTGAATTCACCCATCATAAAATACATGATAGATGACGCCAGTTGTCAATTTTGACGGTCTTGATCTCCGACCCACTGGTTTCGCTGCTACGGCTTCAGATGCGGGCAAATTTGCCCGCACCGAGGGCCAATTATAGCATTTTTGACCTCCGGCGAGGCACAAAAATAATTCTCAATTGTCAACTGTCAACTGTCAATTGTCAATTCTTCCCCACCGTCGCCCGAAACTGATGTAAACTGGAGTCGGGCATCACCCCAGAATTCGGATACCCGGGCGGTTGACGCAGACGAAGCCGGCAGGAGATGGGAAATAATCTCCCACCCGGGCGGATATCCGAAGAAGGCAAAATGTCCCATTGACAGAAGCTCGCTAGGGGGTAATCATCATGGCTACAGATCGTCGCGTTTCCCGAGTGGCTTCGCTGATCAAGCGGGAGGTCAGCCAGATATTGCTCCACGATATCAAAGACGATCGCGTGGGAACCGGGATGGTGAGCATCACGGACGTGGACGTTTCCGGGGATTTGCAGCACGCCAAAATCTTCGTGAGCATCTACGGGACGGAAGAGGCCCGCCGGGAAACGATGGAAGGGTTGCGGTCGGCGACGGGTTACATCCGCTCCTATCTGGGGCAGCGGGTGCGGCTGCGGCGGACGCCGGAAGTGGTGTTTCTCGAAGATCGCTCCCTGGAACGGGGGGACAAAATTTTGGCCCTGATCAACGAGATCTCTCAGAATCACAAAGACTCGGAGGCGGAGGAGGGAGAAGAATCGGACACTTCCGCCGAAGCCGAATAATTTTGAACTGACGGGGTGTGGGGAAAACGAACATGGAGCTTTCGCTGGCCGAACGGGTCGCCCAAATGGTGGTGGTGCGGGCGTCGGGGCACTTATTCGACCACCAAATTCGCTATCCGGCCTGGGAGCCGCCGTGCGATCGCCTGCGGTATTGGCTCGAAGAGTTGGGCGTCGGCGGGGTGATCTTTGTGGACGGCAGCGCGGCGGAACTGGCAGTCCGGACTCAATTGCTCCGGTCCTGGGCTAAAATACCTTTACTATTGGCGGCGGACATCGAGGAAGGGGTGGGCCAGCGGTTCGCGGGGGCGACGTGGTTTCCCCCGCCGATGGCTTTGGGGGCGATCGCCAATCGAGATCCGGAAATGGCGGAGCGGTACGCGGAAGAAATGGGCGCCGTCACAGCCCGGGAGGCTTTGGCGATCGGTTTGAACTGGATTTTGGCGCCGGTGGTGGATGTCAACAACAACCCGGATAACCCCGTGATCAACGTCCGAGCCTTCGGGGAGACGCCGGAGACGGCGGGGCGGCTGGCGGCGGCGTTTATCCGCGGCTCTCACCGATACCCGGTGTTGACTTCGGCCAAGCATTTCCCCGGCCACGGGGATACGGCGGTGGATTCCCACATCGAGTTGCCGACGATCCCCCACTCCCCGGAACGGCTGGCGGCGGTGGAGTTGCCGCCGTTCAAAGAGGCGATCGCGGCGGGGGTCGATAGCGTCATGGGCGCCCATCTGCTGATTCCCGCCTGGGACGAGACGTTGCCCGCCACCCTGTCCCCGGAAATTTTGACCGGAAAGTTGCGGAAAGCATTGGGGTTTGAAGGATTGATCGTCACCGATGCTCTGGTGATGGGGGCGATCGCCGACCGCTACAGTTTGGCTGAGGCGTCGGTGCTGGCGGTGGAGGCGGGGGCGGACATTCTGTTGATGCCCGAAGATCCGGAAGTCACCATCCAAGCCGTCTGTGAGGCGGTGGAGTCGGGACGAATCTCGCCGGAACGGATTCAAATGTCGTGCGATCGCATCGCCTATATGAAAAAGAAAATATCCCCCCCGGAACGTCAACGGCAATTCGGGTTGGAGGATCTATCGACGCCGGCGGCTAACCAGACGGTGGAACTGATCCTGCGGGAGTCCGTCCGGGCCGGCGCCGCGGTCCCCCTGCAACTGCCACCGAACCCCGGACGGGAGGGGTGGCGGAATCTGGTGGTGGCCGACGACCTGCTCAACTGCCCCGTCCTGGGACACCACACCCCCGCGATCGCCGTCCCCGGGCACCGAGGCTTCACCCTGCAACTGCTCGACCGCCACGGCCGCACCCCCCCCGGGGAGGATGGGGAATTGTCTCCGACATTGCTGCAGTTATTTATACGCGGAAACCCCTTCCGGGGCTCGGCCGGGTTGTCGGAAATTGCCCGCATTTGGTTTAAGAAATTGTTAAAAACCGGCGAACTTCGCGCCCTCGTCATTTACGGTAGTCCCTATACCTTGGAACAATTTCTACCTGAAATTCCGTCGAGTTTACCTTACGTTTTTTCCGACGCTCAGATTCCGGCGGCTCAGGCGATCGCCCTCGACCTGCTGTTGGGATGACGGTTTCGAGCCGTCCGCCGGAGACTTCGGGGGGGAGGTTGCCAAGCCTCGTCTCCCTTCGGATTCGGCGATCCCCGGTCGGTTTTCGAGCATTTGAATCCCGTTCTCCCCGTCCTCTGGCGGCTGACCCCGGCTCCGCCGGCTGGGTGGGTCGGTGCAAAAACAAATGTGGCAGATCCGAAACGGGTGTGTCATACTAAAATTTCAGACTTGATTGATTGCCGGATCGGCGAAGAGAGATAAATGTCAGCACCCCCGGCTGAAGCACGGGGGCTTCGTGCCCTCCCCTTCAGGTAGCTGACCAGCTTAAGCCTTAACTGGC
>NZ_JAYFER010000236.1:0-14428 GCF_055795065.1 Lyngbya sp. CCY1209 | reverse complement strand
CAAAAGTCGCTATCAGTCCGTCGCGGAAGTTTTGGCAGATTTACAACCTTCGTCGGGTACAGTTCCACCTTCACCCCAAATCAAGATTCCCGCCAAACCCCAAAATAATACCTTTGAATTTGATATTGTCACAGTCAATGAAAGGGGGAGAAAAATTAATCGCCGTCAGGGTCAAGCCAAATACATTATCGAAGACCTTGGAGATGGTGTGACTTTGACAATGGTATTAATTCCGGGGGGTACTTTTATGATGGGTGCAGCGAGTTCTGAAGCAGGAAGTGATGAGAGTGAAAGACCCCAACACCGAGTCACCCTCCAACCCTTCCTGATGGGGAAATATCCTGTCACGCCGAAACAATGGCGACAAGTCGCCAGCTTCCCAAAACTCCGACGCGACCTTGACCCCGACCCCGACTCCTCAAGAAATTACTCAAATCTTCCCGTCGAAAAAGTTTCATGGTATGATGCACTCGAGTGGTGCGCCCGTCTCTCCAAAAAAATTGGCAAGCCCTACCGATTGCCCAGTGAAGCTGAGTGGGAATATGCAGCCCGAGCCGGAACCACCACCCCGTTTCATGTTGGTGAAACCTTGAGTACCGACCTCGCCAACTACAATGGCAACCTCATCTACGGCTCAGGAGTCAAGGGAGTCTACCGCAAAAAAACGACCCCCGTCGGTCATTTCCAACACGCCAACGCTTTTGGCTTGTATGACATCCACGGGAATGTTTGGGAGTGGTGCGCCGACCCCTGGCATGAGAATTACAACGGGGCACCAACGGAGGGTCGAGTTTGGGATGAAAAAGATGTGTATGATAACTATGTTGATAATTTAGTAAATTTAATAAATGCAAAAGAACGCCGAGTTCTGCGGGGCGGTTCATGGAACTACGTTCCTGTAGGCTGTCGCTGTGCCAGCCGCGTCGGGTTTGAACCGGACAACTTCTACAACCGCAACTTCGGTGTCCGCGTCGCCTGTTCCGTCCCGGATAATTTTCACTCTTTGCAACTATAAGAAACCGGATTTCTATGAGAGTTTCTCCTTCCCCACCAGATGGTTGCCTAGAAACCCGGTTTCTACCCCCCACCCGACACCGATAAGAAACCGGGTTTCTATGAGAGTTGATGGGTTGCCATGAAAGATGCTTCTAGAAACCCGGTTTCTACGCCTCACCCGACGAAACTTCGGAGGGCTTTCGGAAACTCTGAGCCCGGATGCCGTACTTGGGAGCGAAGACTATCGCCACCAGAAATAGAGGGGGGTTTACAGGCGTCCCCTCGTGCCGCCTTTTATTTCCCGAGAGAGGATGTCAAACTAGAGCAAGTATTCGCACCCTCACGGAGGACAATCGATGGCGACACAAGATCGTTGCTGTTCCTGTCACGGGGACGCCCCCGCGCCCAAAACTGCCCAACCCGAACCGGAAAGCCTGCGGGAGGAAGTCTTGCCCCTGGCGGCGATAACGGCAATTTACGTCCTGGCGCTGATATTCCACGGGTGGCTGAAGCAGGTGGCGTTCGGCTGGGGGGAATATCTCGTGTTCATTCCCCTGTACCTGGCGAGTGGGTGGGGAGTGCTCCGCAGCGCCGGACGGAATATCTTCCGGGGGCGGGTGTTCGACGAGACGTTTTTGATGAGTTTGGCGACCCTGTGCGCGATCGCCATCAACCAACTTCCCGAAGCCGTAGCCGTGATGTTATTTTACCGCATCGGGGAGGCATTTCAAGAGTATTCCGTGAAGCGATCGCGGCGATCAATCCGATCGCTGCTGGAAGTGCGCCCCGACAGCGCAAATTTGCTGGTAGACGGGGAATTGCAGGCCGTTTCTCCGGAGTCGGTGACGGTGGGAAGTACGATTTTAATTAAAGCCGGTGAAAAAATCCCCCTGGACGGAGAAGTAATATCCGGAACCTCCCAAATCGACACCTCGCCGCTGACGGGAGAATCCGTCCCCCGTTCCGTGGAAGTGGGAGAAACAGTCCTCGCCGGAACCATCAACAAAACCGGAGTTTTGACGGTGCGGGTGACGAAATTATTCGCCGAATCTTCCATTACCAAAATTTTGGAATTGGTGGAAAACGCCCAGAGTCGGAAGGCGAGAACGGAACGATTTATGACCACCTTCGCCCGGTATTATACGCCGGTGGTGGTGGGGTTGGCGATCGCGATCGCGTTACTTCCACCGCTGTTGAATTTCGGCAGTTATCAGGAGTGGTTTTCCCGGGCGTTAATTCTGTTGGTGATTTCCTGCCCCTGCGGTTTGGTGATCAGTATCCCCCTCGGCTACTTCGGCGGCGTCGGCGGGGCGGCGAAACAGGGAATTTTGGTCAAGGGTTCGACGTTTTTGGACGATCTGGCGGCGGTGAAAACCGTGGTGTTCGACAAAACGGGGACGCTGACCGAGGGGGTATTCGAGGTGACGGAAGTGGTGCCGCACAACGGTTTTACGGAATCCGAACTGGTGAAAATTGCCGCCCAGATCGAATCCCTTTCCAACCACCCCGTCGCCCGGGCGGTCCGCGACGCCTACGGGCAATCTTTGCAGGGAACATCTGTCGATGATTACCAGGAAATTGCCGGGTGCGGCGTCAAGGGAAAATTGCAGGATCGGAGGGTAATTGCCGGGGGCGATCGCTTATTACACATGGAAAATATCGACCATCCCCTCTGCGATGTGGGGGGCACGGCGATTCACCTGGCGGTGGACTGCCGCTATGCCGGATATATCGTGATCGCCGATCGCCTGCGGGATGACGCGGTGTCGGCGGTCCGGGCGCTGAAGGATTTGGGGGTGGACCGGACGGTGATGCTGACGGGGGACGATCGCACCGTAGCCGAACGCATCGCCCGAACCCTCGATCTCGACGGCTACCACGCCGAATTGATGCCGGAGGATAAAGTCGATCGCCTGGAACAGTTGTTGCGTCAGGATGGCGGACGGGTGGCGTTCGTGGGGGACGGCATCAACGACGCCCCCGCCATCGCCCGGGCGGATGTGGGTATCGCGATGGGGGCGATGGGCTCGGATGCGGCGATCGAAACGGCGGATGTGGTGATTATGACCGATTCTCCCTCTTTTGTCAGTCGGGCGATCGCCGTGGGGCGAAAAACCCGCCGCATCGTGTGGCAAAATATCGGGTTCGCGATCGGGATTAAGGGCTTTTTTATCCTGTTGGGAATTTTTGGATTCGCGACCATTTGGGAAGCGGTTTTTGCCGATGTGGGGGTGGCGTTATTGGCGATTCTGAACGCGACCCGAATCATGCGATCGGCTTAGATATCTAGAAACCGGGTTGATACCAATATCTCGATGGGAAACCCAAAACTTTCCTAGAAACCCGGTTTCTTCCCCCCCACCGATCGCTCTAGAAACCGGGTTTATACTAATATCTCGATGGGAAACCCAAAACTTTCCTAGAAACCCGGTTTCTTTCTCCCCGGAGCTACATTATATGGCGGCACACTTTCCCATGCTGTTATGGTATGTCAATTCGGAGAAAAAGTCAAGCCCTCCCGAGAGATCTAGAAACCGGGTTTCTTCGTCAATCCTGAAACGCGAACGGAAACTTGGGCGGCCGAATTTGCAATTGCAAACTGCGATAAACGGCGATCGCACACCCCGACCCCACCAACGCCAAAGCCGGGGGCACCAGGGGGATCCATCCCCCCGTCTGCCAGAGGACGACGTAAGAGCACCCGTACAACACCACCAGACCGCAACCCAATCCCAAACCGATCCAGCGGCGGCGGTGGAACGCCAAAGCGATCGCACTTCCGGCCGAGGACCCAACCCCGATCCAGAGGACTTCCCCCCACAGGGGCCACCACCAAATCAGGGGGCGTCCGTCCTCGACGGCACTGACGATCTGGCTGATGGCGTGGGCTTGGACGATAACGCCGGGGATGTCCGGGTAACTTTCGTGGCTGTAGGGGGTGCGGTGCAGGTCGCGGAAGGTCTTGTCCGTGGTGCCGATCAACACGATGCGATCGCGCAGCAACTCCGGTGTCAGCCCCCCATTCAGGGCCTCCCCCAAGGTCAGGGTGCGGGCAATTTTGCGATCGCGGGTATTTCGATAATTGATCATGATCTGATACCCAGCCGAATCGATCTGATGGTATCCGGCGATGTTGCCCTTGATGGTTCGCAGGGTCAAATCCCCCAGATGCAAGCTATTTCCCGTCACCTCCAAATCCGCATCAGTGAGGAGTCCGGCGGCTTTCAAATACTCGATGGCGACCCGCAAATTGAGGGAATTGTTGACCGGACAGCGGGAATCCATCGGGGGGGCCTGACCGATGAGTTGGCGGCGGAGAACCCCATCCGGGTCGATAATGGCGTTGCTGAACCCCACCCGAGTCCACACTGACTCCTGGGGAATGTGGGGCGAGGCGGGAATACCGGGAGCTTCCTCACTTTCCCCCACCTTGCAGACGGTGATGAAGCGATCATTATTTTGCAGGTGGTCGATCAACTCCCCACGTTCCGGGCCGACGGGGACTTCCTGATAAATGTCCAACCCGATCGCCCTCGGTTCCAGGGGTTCGAGCTGTTCCAACAACTCCTCCAACACCCGGGGGGAAAGCGATCGCCCCAGACGTTCTTCCGGCGGTTGATTCTGCACGTCAGCCCCCGTCACCTCGATCACCAGCATTCGCGGGTCGGGTTTTTCGGCGGGGCGCGATCGCATCAGGTGGTCGAAGGCCTTCAGTTCGTACCGTTCCAGCCACCCGGCCAACCGCATTCCCATCACCGTCGCACCGACGGCCAAACCGACTCCCACCCCCTTGGCGATCCTCAGAATGACCGATCTTTCCCCCGGATCGATCCGCTCCAACTTTCCGGTCAATTCCGACCAGGAAGGCGGACTGGTCAAACAATTTTGAAAAATCACCGGCAGCCAGCAGGCGCAGGGGAACTCGCCCTCCAAGCCCTGCAATTTTTCCCGAGCTTCCCGCACGGACAAATAAAACGATTTCCCCGCCGAAAATGCCCCGATCCAATTCATCAAAAATTCCTGGGCGACGCGGTCGGGAACCGGTTCCCGCATCACGATCAATTGGGGAATGTTGAGGGCGCTCAATCGATTCGCCAGACCCAACCCGTCGCAGGAGTTGAAGATGGCAAATTGCAGCCCCCCCCTCACAGCCGCTTTCAGGGCATTTTTCAGGTCAGGAATGGCGAGGGTTTCTTCGGCGTTAATTTCGATGTGTCCGGTGGAGCCATCCGGGGTGCTGGCGCTGTGGCCCGCAAAAAAGAGAATATCCCAGCTTTCCTGCCACAGCCAGCGGTCGAGTTCCCGACGTCGCGGTTCGACCAGAAACACCGTTTCCGAGTCCGGCAACTGTTCCAGGATCCCCCGATCTTTTTGAACTTCAATCCCCTCGGAATTCCCCAATATCGCCAGAATTTTGATTTTTTTTCGCCGCCGATTTGGAGATGAAGATGGGGAGCGATCGGGGGAACTGAGGGCGATTTCCGCTTTGGGAAAATCCTCGAAAAAATTCCACAAATGCCAGGGCAAATGTCGCAGCCGTTCGTCTTTGGTTTCCACGATCGCGCGAACTTCTCGTTCCGGGGAAAGGTGCGTCCGCAACTGCCGTTCGATCCGCCCGAAGGAGCCCGAGTTCAGCCAGGTGTTGATCTCCCGCCTCAATTGCCCGCACAGGTCCTCAAAATCCGATCGCGAAATCTGCCGGGTGTCCTCATCATCAAATTCAATCTCAGGGACGTAGCCGCGTCGCATCCGCCAGTCGTGATAGAGTGCTTCGTAGAGCGATCGCCACTCGTCGTACAATCGAGACAGTTGGGGAGCCGGCGGCAGGCTCCCCATTTGGGCGGCAGATTTCCCTTCCGACTGATACAAGTCCGCGAAAACGGCCGGAAACCCCTGTTCACAACTGCCCGCCCCGAAGCGGATAATGACGCGCTGACTCATAAATTCCCCGAGTTAAATCACGAACGTTTCGATCGCATCGATTTCGTCAAGCTGCACCCGCAAACTAAAATGATAACCAGGGGAACACTTGAACCGCGTAATTTGGAGGAGATCGTCGCGATCGCGAGCTTCGATACTCTTGAGGGTTTCTCCGGTTCCCGAGATCAGACTCAATCCGATCTGAGCCGGAAGGTGGGGCATTTCCGGACCCGGCGCCAATTTGACCCGCACCCCAACTCGGTCGTCGCTTTCCCGGCTCAGTTCCACCAGCAAGGCGACGGTTCCCTCACCTTCGCCGAGGGCGATGGATTTGACCCGCCGGATGGGTTCGCCCGAACCGCGCAGGCGGAAGTTGGCGGAACGCCGAAAGGCAAATTTGAGGTCGCCGGAATTGGGAAACAGCGTTTCTACCGCCTGCCATCCGGTTTCAAATAAGTCGTCGAACCATTGGCTCAGGTGGACTTCCGTCCCACCCCGGCGGCGTCGAAACAGGCGGTCGCGCCCCCGTTCGTCCGCCAGCAGGGACCCCCACAACGGAAAGGGAACTTCCAGTCGAGGGACGAGCAAATCGGGGTTCCCGAGGCGTCGCAGCAGGTTTTCCGCCTGGGAAGTGGGGACGGCCCGCAGGGGTGCGACGGCGGCCCGCCTCTGTTCCCGGGGGCAAAATTCCCGGGACACCCAAAGCACCGCCAGGTCCCGCACCAGGTCATCTCCGTCCAGGACGTAGGTGCGATCGCCTCCGTCGTAACGGCCCCGGGTTTTGAGTTCTCTGTGGCTGGCATAGCCCCAAATATTGACATAACCTTCGTCAGGATCGACCCGCACCGCCAAATAGTAGTCGCCGACCCACTCGGGGATGTCGATCCACTCTTGGGGAACCCGAAATTCGTCGGTATCGATGGTTTCCGTGGGAATCAGAATGAATTTCAGATCTCCCACGGCTAAGGCCGTCCCGCCGACGAGTTCCCAAATGGCCGAATTGGCAGTTGTCCCAGAATCCGGGCTCGCTTCCGGCGCGTACTCTTCTTGCAGCCAGGGGAGGATGATGTCGAAGCTGATGCGATTGAGGTACGTATTCCAGCGATCGCGATTTGTCGGGGCGGACTGGCTCTGCTGCCAGGATGCAGTTTGCACTGCGGGGGGAATTTCCAACCACACCTCGGTTGGGTTGGCGAATAAAACTGTCATCGGAATGACTCCTGCGAGAACACGGTTTAGTTGTTTTCCTCATCACCCGGCCATCTGGCTGGTACAACTGCTGTTGTATCTTTACCTACGTTTTGGTTTGACACAAATATGCACATATTTTAACGACGGAGATTTACCGATCGGGGGAAATCACAGAAGAAATGGGGGGCGACGGTCAGGGATCGATTTCGAGACAGCAAGAACGGGCGGTGCTCACCGGCAAAGCCGATCGCAAAAGGATGAGATCTGGCGGTGCGCCAAGAGTGTATTTATAGCGTGGCGCGCTTTTTAATAAGGAATGGAGAATCGGTCATTTTTCACTTTTCACTTTCCCCACACCCCGCACCCCGCACGCGGCGCCATGATTCCGTTCCCGACCGCACCCATCGAAACGTCGGGGGCGGATGGGCGGGAATTTTCGCTCAAATTCAAGCATCGTCGGCCCCCCCCAAATAACTCGGCAGCCACTCTTCCAGGGCGGTGGCCATCTGTTCGAGTTGTTCGCAAGTCGGGGAGGCCTTCACGGTGTCTTGGCTCCACTGGGCGAGGGCCTTGACCAGGAGTTCCCGCGCCCGGGACAGGCGCCGGGAGACGGTGTACTGTTTGGTTTGCACTCGGCCGGCAATTTCCTGTTGGGTCAGTCCCAGGCCGTAGTAGAGTTTCAGAATGTCTTGCAATTCGGGTTTGAGTTTCGCGATCGCCTCGGCCAGGACTCGGTGCAGTTGGGACTGTTGCTCCCGGCGGGCGGCGATTTCTTCTTCCAAAATGGCCTCGTCCAAGGGAGACTCCCGTTCCTCGTCTGGGAGGAGGTCGATGTACTCCCGGTCCGGTCCGGGTTGGGACGCATTCAGCGAAGTCGTGTCGGGGTAGAGGTAGGCGCGGGTCCACTGAGCCGACTCCTTCAACCACCGTTCCAGGATCTCGGGAGACACTTGGGCCCCACCGGCGGGGAGGGTGTGGCGGTCGCGGTTGTACTGGGCGGCGATCGCCTCCCAGGTGGCCCGGTCGGGGGGCGGCAACTGCCGGGTTCCAGCGGCTCGATCCGGGACGTAGAGGGTTTTGAAGCCGGTCCAGGCCAGCCGGTACTCGGCGATCTTCGTCGGGCCGAACCCGGCCCGACTCAGGGCCTCTTCGAGACGTTTCTGACTGATTTTTCGCAACAGCGCCCAATCGCTGCAAATGTCCGTCTCCCGCCGCTGCCGCAGGGTGTCGCGGATGATGGATTTGAACGTCACCCCGGCGTAATCTTTGAGGGACGACCCCTGTTCGGGGTTGAATCCTTTGAAGATCCGCCGCACTTGGGCGATCGCCATCTGAAACAAGTCGGCCAAACCCACCTGAGATCCGGCAAATCCGGCCCGGGAGGTTTTTCGCGCCGCCCAGTAACAGGTTTCCTGCAGGTACGCCAACAAATGCCCCTCCACCCTGGGATTCGGTTCCGGTTCCCGTTTCCAGCGCTTGTGCCAGTGCAGCGCCCAAAAGTCCTCGGAGCGGGGAGATTCCGGCGTTTGTTTCACGGATCGTTCCATATTGCGATGCAGCCCCGGATCGCTGACCCAACTGCTGAAGCGATCGTCGGCAAAATTGACGAAGGTGGAAAAAATTTCGATGATGCTATGACGGGGACGCATATACCACTCAATTCAGTAGCCGTAGACTTATCATACGAGATCCCCTTTTGAGAGCCTAGATTTTGGGAACAATTGACGATTGACAGAAATTTCCCTTCCCCGACTCCCCAATACCGACTCCCCAATACCGATTCTCCGAGTCGCGGGGCGTAGTGAATGAGTGGTCATGCGATCGCCCGAACTTTTTGAGGGAGTTGACCGTCTCGTGAATGGAAGGCAGAAAACCGCTCCCTTCCCCGGTTCTCTGGCGATCGATTGTATTGATATTTATCCGTCATGTCAAAGCATTTTTCATCCGGAATCCGTCGGTGTTTACGTCGGTGGTTCTATCCCCTGCTCTCCGTCTCCGTCGCCCTGGCGATCGGGCTGAGTTCCCTCCCGCCGGCCCAGGCTTTTTCCTGGCAAGATTTGATCTTTCGGGGCATCCAGGTGATCCAATTGTCCACCCTCTCCGACCGCCAGGAGGTGGAACTCGGGGAGCAGATCGACGGGGAACTCGTCGGCGGGGAAATTCGCCTGCTCCGCAACCGGGAGGCGACGGCCTACATCGATCGCATCGGCCAGCAGTTGGCCCGGGCCGGCGATCGCCCCGACATCCCCTACACCTTCCAAGTGGTGGACGACCCGGAAATCAACGCCTTCGCCACGATGGGGGGATTCGTCTACGTCAACAAGGGGTTGATGTTGGCGGCGGACAACGAGGCCGAACTCGCCAGCGTCATCGCCCACGAAATCGGCCACATCGTCGGGCGGCACTCCGTTGAGCAGATGAGGCGAATGGCGATCGCCCAAGGAGTGGCTTCGGTGGCGGGGATCGACAGCAATATGGCCGTTCAAATCGGCGTGGAACTGGCCCTGCGCCGCCCCCACAGCCGCAGTGCGGAGTACGAGGCCGACCGCCTGGGAGTCGAAGCCCTGGTGCGGGCCGGTTACGACGGGCGGGCGGCGGTAGACTTCCTGGCCAAATTGCTCGGCGGCGGTTCCCCCCCCACGTTTTTGAGTACCCACCCGGCGACGGGCGATCGCATCGAGGCTTTGGAGCGAGAAATCGACGGGACGGCGACCGCCTCCGGTGCGGGAATGGACACGGCCACCTACCGCGCCACCCTCGATCACCTGTTTTCGTAGAAAGGAGAATTGATAATTATCAATTCTCAATGATCAATTCTCCGACTGAGCCTCGGGCCGGCTGTACCGCAACCGGGCGAAAAAGGAGGGGGGTTTGAGGGGAGTGACCAGTTCTTCGAGGGGGAGCATCCGAAATTTGGAGTGGAGGGCGTTGAACTGGTAGACGGTATTGGTGTCGAGTTCCAGGGCGGTCAGCCAGCCACTTTTGGCGTGGTAGACCCCGGTATCGATGCCGAGCCAGCCCTGTCCCCGGACGATGTTTCCCGGCTCGACCCCGTCAAAGGTAAACGTGATCGTGTGGCCGACGATCATCTGTTTTTTGGGAAAGTAGGGTTTGGGGATGGAATGGAATTCCCGCCGAATCCAACAAAATTCGGCGGCGGTCTGTTCCTGGAGGGGCAGTTTGGGATGGACTCCGGCGTGGACGAGCCAGGTGTCGCCGAGATCCAGGAACAGGGGCAGCGATCGCATCCACCGCAGGTGATCTCGGGGAATGATCTCCGCGTCTTGGTAGGAGACGATCGTCGCCTGACCGCCGCTGTAGAGCCACGCCTGCCAGGCCTGTTGGTTGTTGCCGACTTCCGGCATCGCGCTCAACATCAGTTGTTCGTGGTTGCCCATCAAACAGTGATAGGGGCTGTTTTTGACGAACTCGACGACTTGGGCGCTTTTGGGACCGCGATCGATCAGATCTCCGAGAAAGTAAATTTCATCTTCGGCACCTGGGCTGAGTTTCTCCAGGAGGGCCATCATTCCATCGAAATGCCCGTGGATGTCACCAATCACAATGCGTCGGTTAGACATTGTTTTCTGTGTCCTGATGGATTGACTTGAGCAATGGTTCGCTCATCTGCTCAGGGCATTGAGGAAACTTTGGAGTCCGGAGAGAAAACCTTTTTTCTGGGCCTGGGGGTTGGACTCGACGGAGTTGGGGTCGGTTCCTTGGATTGCCCGAGCTAACAGTTGTTCCAACTCATCTCCGACGGGTTTCGTCGGTCGCTGGGCGATTTGTTGATAGTCTCCATCGACTTCCAACCACACTTCCCAAGGGGAGGGATAACACCGATACAAGGCGGCGCCGTCCAGGGGTCTGAGATAGTAGCAGGATTCGATGGTGTTGATAAAGCGATCGCGCAGTTGGCGCGCCGCGTATCCTATCCCTATGATAGCAACATCTTCTAAGCGGGGATTCAAAAGGATGACCGGGCGATCGCCGGCCAGTTTGGAGAGGGTTTCCACCTGAGTCACTTCCACGGCGGACGGCGACACCACCAAGAACCGCCCGTCGTCGGGTTGGAGTCGCCTCTCGACGGGGGAACGACTCGTCCCCACGTCCGTGACCCGGAAGGGGGTTTCTCCCCAGTCACGGCGGGCAAGAGCTGCGGCTCCGGCATCGGGAAAGAGGACTTTGAGCACGGTGTCGGATGTCTCGACGGCGGGGATGAACTCTCGGGCGATGGACTGGGCTTGCAGTTCGATTTCCGGGAACACCAGTTCCACTTGCATGAGGGTATAGCCGTCGTCGAGGGCCGCCCGGGTGGCGGCTTTGGCTTGGGCGATCGCTTCTTCTAGGCTGGTCGGGAGCTGTGTCATGGATTCGGATCTTGGGCTCGATACTCTCAGTTGCAGTTATTATCTCACGAGCCCGTCATGTCGGGCAGGGGGATAGTGAGGTGTTTCGCTTTCCTCCCTAATACCGACTCCCCCTTTTTCCCCGACCGAGACTCGATGGCAATTGCCGGGATTGAAAATCAACAACCCCACCTAATTTTAAGTGCTTGATGATACAACTTATCGGCGAAAAATTGGCGGTGCATCGATAACCGATTGGTTGAATGGGAATTGGCTGGCTCCGGCGGCGATCGGAGATGTTTAACACATCCGATCTCGATTTGGCAACCTTTCTGAGTTGGAGTCGTGAAAAAGTGTGGGCAATGACGGTTCGGCGGTGCTTTCCGATTCTGATCGCCGGGCTCGGTGTCGCCTCTTTTCGCTGTCGTGAAGAGGGTTGACAAATTTTTACAAAAGCTTTACAGTATCTGTTACCTAAATTTACATAACGTACTTGTTCTGTTTGGTGCTCATTGATTACCGTGTTGAAAGCAATCCAAAGTTGAGTGAGTGACAACCCATGGGTGCCATTAGTGAATTGGTGAGAAAAGCGATAGATACCGGCTGTTTGACAGTGGAAACTGAAGATCAGCTCCGCCAGCTATTGCAGATGACAAAATACGGTCGGGACGATTTAGATGCATTTGTCAATCTCAACCATGCGGTGAGGGAAGGGCAAGTGCGACAGGAGTCCCGCGAGTTGTTCCAATTGGAGTGTTTGAAATCGTAAAGTTCGATTCGGAGTTCGATGGCGCTTCTCGCCCGTTTCAAGGGGCCAGGAAATGAAACCGCCTTGACCTCCCTCAAAGTTTAAAAATGTGTTGCCACCGCCTGCGTGTCAATACCCGATCGCGAGACTTGCGACAATTTTGGGTCCTATTTTTTTTTCACCGGGCTATCCTGAATTGAAGAACCGATTCCTTGGAGAATTCCGCGCCCGATCAGGCCGAGGCCACGACCGAGAACTTGGGTCAATACAAACACCACGCCACTGCCAACAAAAGAGACGGCAGTCCTCACCCGAGGCGCGATCGCGTCGCGACCTTCCAAGACCAAAGTGACGGCCAGGGGAACGCCGGAGAGGCTTTCGAGTTCCCGACGTCGGGACGCATAAATAGTCCGCTTTTGAATTCCCCGCTCTCCCAACACAAACAACGTATAGGTGCTCTCAAAAATGGCTTTGGGTTCGCTGACGTAGCGATCGACGCGATACCGCCACGACAGGTTATTCCGAAACTTTTCAATTTCCCGGGTGGAGAGCATCCGGCGATCGTAAAAGGTTTGTTTGACTTCTTCAAGGTCGGCGAAACGGTTCAACAGGGGTTGGATGACGCCGTTGGCAATTTGAATCGCCCCGTGCTGCAAGAGGGCTTGTGCCCGCCGCGTCGCCTCCAAAGATCCCGGGGGATAAACCTGGTTGTCGATGGTCAAGGATTCTCCGAACAACAGGTGGGCGAGGAGGTCGTCCATGAGGGGAATGCGGTTCAAAATCGCCGCTTCCACCAGGGGGGCATCCCGGAGCAACACCGGGATCGCCTCCACCTGCCGATCGCCGACCGAGAGGGTGTAATATTTGCCGTAGAAATCGGCGACGGCCCCGGCCCACAGGTCTCGCAGCAGGGCCGGACACTTGAGGATCAGGCGGTCGGGTTCGATCTCCGACAACTGCAACTCGTCGAGCAGGTCTTCAAACTTCCGCAGGATCGTGTAAATGAGTTCCTGCTTCTTGCTCAATTTCAGGAGATCAATTTCCAGGGGAATTCCCGTCTGGTTGACCAACCCGGACTGGAGTTTGGCGACGGTGGCATCAAATAGGAGCGATCGCAAGGCCCCCAGATCCGCCTCACCCGGCACCGCCAAATCGGAACGGCCGGCCTGCACCAATTCCCCTCTGGGCTGCGACGGCCCGGTTGCGGACTCCGGCGGGGGACTCCCGCCCCCCGAACCCGAAACCTCCGGGGATTCGGGGAGGAGGTGGGAGACGAGCCGTCGTGCGGCCCGCAACTCCCGATATCGGCCCCGGGTAATGAGCCAATTCAACATCGGCACCGCCCCCCGCGTCGGCATGGGTCCGGCCTGTTCCAGGTCCGCCCCCAGTTCTTCCAGGGCGGTTTCGATGTCGCGCAGCCCCGGGGCGATCAGGGCGAAGCGCAATTTTTGCCAGCGGGTCGGGGGGGCGGGTCGGGGGGGGCGGGTTCCCGGGGGGGTTGTCGGGAGGGGATCGACCCAATAGCGTCCTCCGGCGGCGACTTCCCGAATCGCGCCGAGGAGTTCTTCGAGGGCGACCCCTTTCGGACAGTAGCCGGCCACCCCCGCCTCTCGGGCGGCGGACAGCTCGTCAGGGTCGGAGACGGTGGTGATCAGAAGCAGGGGGATGTCTCGATAGCGAATTTGAAATTGCCGACAAAATGCGATCGCCCGGTCGGGGTGGGTACTCAGGTCTTTGACTCCCAACTCCAAAAGGGCGATTTTAACGGCGTTGGGGGCGGCTTCCGGCGGTGCGATCGCGTCCGATTGCGCCCACCCGTCGAGAACTTCGCGGGCCCGAGTGGCGGTTTCGGCTTCGGCGACCACTTCGAGGTCAGAAAACCGTTCGCAAATCGACCGAATTCCGATCCGAAAGATCGGATCGTCGTCAATCAGCAGCAGTTGAATAATGGATTGGCTCATCCGATGGGAAATGGGGGGCGGTTCTCCAGTAGCGAAATTGGCCGGGTCGGCATCATTCCAAAAATAAGTTGGAGTCGGGGGGGCTGTAATTTTCCGGAGCCGGGGCGGGTGCCGGGGCCGGAGCCGGGGCCGGAGCCGGGGCCGGAGCCGGGGCCGGTGCCGGGGCGGGTTCGTAATCGGAATAGCCGGAATATCCGGAGTAGCCGGAGTTGTCGGAATATCCGGAGTAGCCGGAGTTGTCGGAATATCCGGAGTAGCCGGAG
>NZ_JAYFER010000235.1:0-39050 GCF_055795065.1 Lyngbya sp. CCY1209 | reverse complement strand
AGCTGGCACCAGCGGGTGAAGTCCCACTGGGCTTCGGGACCCCACAGGAACAGCAGGGAGTGTCCCAGGCTGTTGGCCGGGGTGCTGACGGCCGCGGTCAGGAAGTTGCAGCCTTCCAAATAGGAGCTGGCAAGTCCGTGGGTGTACCAGGAGGTGACGAAGGTGGTTCCGGTGAGCCATCCGCCCAGGGCCAGGTAGGCGCAGGGGAACAGCAGGATTCCAGACCATCCCACGAACACGAACCGATCGCGCTTCAGCCAGTCGTCGAGGACGTCAAACCATCCTCTCTGAACTTGAGGGCGCTCGACTGCTATAGTCATTTGAGAACGATCCTTGGGATTTCTAAAACGTCATGCTTTCTAAGCAAGTTAACATAAATATATATTACAGTTAACATTTTTTGCAAAGGTCTATGGGATTTTTATGAACGCACAGACACAAACGACGAGTATGGGCGATCGCACTCTGGAAAATCAAATCATGGGTTCTCGTCGCTTCAGCAACTACTTTTGGGCGACAACGGTCAGCATCGGAGGCCTCGGGTTCCTTTTGGCCGGAATTTCCAGCTATTTGGGCCGAAACCTCCTCCCCTTCTCCGATCCGACCCAACTGATCTTCGTTCCCCAGGGATTGGTGATGGGGCTTTACGGGGGCGCGGCCATCCTGTTAGCTTCGTACCTGTGGTTGGTGATTTTCTGGGATCTCGGCGGCGGTTACAATCGGTTCGACCGGGACAGCGGGGACATTCGGATTTTCCGCTGGGGATTTCCCGGCAAGAATCGCCGCGTCGAGTTCAACTGTCGCACGGAGGACGTCCAATCCATCCGCGTCGATATCAAAGAAGGACTCAACCCCCGCCGCGCCCTGTATCTCAAACTCAAAGACCGCCGCGAGATTCCCCTGACCCGAGTCGGCCAGCCGATGGCCCTGGCGGAGTTGGAAAATCGGGGCGCCGAACTGGCCAAGTTTCTGCAAGTGCCCCTCGAGGGACTCTAGGATTGAAAAGATTGAAACCTATGATGCGACAGTGGTTGTTAATTTTGTGTATCGTTGGCATCGTGATGGCGGGAGGATGTAGCCTGCCGGACACGAACGCTTCTGTCAACGCCCAGAATGCCACCCCAGAAAATAGCGGCGACGGCGCCGTATCCATTTCTCAACGTGAAGAGTCACCCCTAATGAGCGATTTACCCAAACTTGAAGGAAAAGCCACGATCGTGATGACGGTCAACGGATCGCCGATTACCATCGAGGTTGATGGTTCCGCGGCTCCGATTACGGCCGGGAATTTTGTCGATCTGGTCAACCAGGGCGTCTACGACGGCGTCGCGTTCCACCGGGTCGTCCGCGACCCCCAGCCCTTCGTGGTTCAGGGCGGCGACCCCCAGAGCAAAGATCCCAAAGTTCCCATGAATCGACTGGGGACGGGGGGATTTATCGACCCGGCGACCTCCAAAGAGCGCTACATTCCCTTGGAAATTCAACCCAAGAATGGGGACGAGCCGATTTACAGCAAAACCTTCGACCAAGCCAAGGTGGGCGCTTCCCCCGCATTGCAGCACAGCCGCGGCGCGGTGGCGATGGCCCGCTCTGCGGCGCCGGATTCGGCTTCCTCCCAGTTCTATTTCGCCCTCGCCGATTTGCCCTTCCTGGATGGGAACTATGCGGTTTTCGGCTATGTCACGGACGGCATGAACGTGGTAGATGCCATCGAGCAGGGCGATCGCATCGAGTCGGCGAAAGTGACCGACGGATTGGACAACCTGAAAAATTAAAACACTGTTAAGATTTGTGACGGGAATTCTGAGGGGATTCCCGGTTTCTGTGTAGCTGTGGATGTTGTGGTGACGGGAATCGGTTTGCACTCAGCCCTGGGCGGGTTGGTGCACAGTTGGGAGGGGTTGCTGGCTGGAAAGTCGGCGATCGCACCCGCTCAACCGTTCCCCGAACTGCCGCCCCGGCCCCTGGCGCTTTTGGGGGCAAAACCTGGGGGCCTCGCCCCCCGACTCGAAAAAACCCTGGCGGACGCTTTACTTGATGCCGGGTTGCAACCGCCCCTGTCCGATTGCGGGATCGCGATCGGATCGAGTCGGGGCTATCAGAAAGATTTGGAACAACTGGCCAAAAATAGGACGGAGGCGGATTTGTCCGCTTTTCCGCATTTTCTGCATTCTCAATTGGGGGCCAGTGCCGCCCGTCAAATCGGTGCTCTCGGGCCGGTTCTGAGTCCGATGGCGGCCTGTGCCACGGGACTTTGGGCGATCGCCCAGGGATTTGAATTGATCAAAACCGGGCAGTGTCGGCGGGTTGTCGCGGGTGCGATCGAGGCCCCCGTCACTCCCTTAAGTTTAATCGGATTTGCCAAAATGGGGGCTCTGGCATCCGAGGGGGCGTTTCCCTTTTCCCGCGATCGCGACGGGTTGGTACTCGGAGAAGGGGCGGCGCTTTTGGTGTTGGAAGAGGCGGAATTGGCCCGCCGTCGAGGTGCGAAAATTTACGGCCAAATTTTGGGGGTGGGGTTGAGTGCCGATGCCTGCTACCACAACAAACCCGATCGCGGGGGAAAAAGTGCGATCCGGGCGATCAAAAAAAGTTGCGATCGCGCCGGTATTTCTCCCCAGGAAATCGACTACATTCACGCCCACGGAACGGCGACCATTTTGAACGATCGCCACGAAGCGAAAATCATTCAAAAACTCTTTCCCGGTGGCGTTCCCCTCAGTTCCACAAAGGGCGCGACCGGGCACACTTTGGGGGCGTCGGGGGCGTTGGGGGCGGCGTTTTGTCTGATGGCATTACAGGAGCAAATTTTGCCGCCCTGCGTGGGGTTGCGGGATTTGGAATTTGACCTGGATGTGGTGAGGGTTGCTCGGGTTGCCGAGGTGCGACGGGTGTTGTGTTTGGGGTTCGGATTTGGGGGGCAGAATGGTGCGATCGTTTTTGGGAACGGAGGTTGCGGATAAAAGCAATAGATTATGTTGAATAAAAAATCAAGTTAATTTGCAGATTACCATTATATAAAATAAATATACAAGATTTATGGGATTTTGTCAACCCTCTAAAAAAAATCGATTTTTTTTTATTTCGTAAATTAAACGATGTGGGGCGCAGGATTTAATTCTGATATAGATAGTATAGCATTACTCCGCTCCCCGAGATTCCTGATATTCGACCAACTCCACAATTTGACCGTCCGCGATCGCCACATCGATGGATTGTACCGCCTCATCGAACGCCTGCCGCATTTCCGGACTTTCCGGGGGGGGGCGGATTTTGCCAAGTCGTGAACTTCCGTCAGTTCCGATTGAAATTGGGGGTTGTGAAAGATTATTTGGATGCGATCGCCTACAGAATGGGAGGGAGCATCGGACTTGAACGACCTTTTTGAGAACTTGTAGCAATTCTAATGCTATCACCAATCGGTTTTTATTGAAATCGACTCTCAACTATCTGCACGGGTCGAACATCTCGGGAAAAGTTGTTGCGCTTCGCCGCCTTTCACCAAGGGGCTAAAGCGCAACAACGCCATGGGAAAAGTTGTTGCGCTTCGGTGCCAGAGTGGGGCTAAAGCCCAACAACAGCCTTGATTTAGTTCACAGAATTTTCGGGTATTTTTTCACCTGAAAATGTCAAAAAGTTTCCGAATACGCCGATCGTCTGATAGCGATGCTCGAACAATTCCGATGTGTAAATACTCAAAAAAATGGCGTTTTTGCGGTGAGTTGAATTGTCAATAAAACTCCTAAATGTGCCACGCTGGGAAGTGGCAAAGGTGCTGCAAACATCGACGTAGAGATCGGAAAACCCTTGTAAAACTTCGGGAACCTTCGACTCTTGGCAGGCAGATGTCTTCAGCTCTTTTGAGGCATACACCGACGCATAGTCGAGATATTCTTCGCGGGAGGGGTTTGTGAATGTCATCGTCCCCGCCAGGATGGCGAGGAGGATCGCCCCCTTGCCGATATAACCGCCGCCGTGATGGTTGGATTTGACGCGATCGACTTTCATCATTTTCAATAAACCTTAAAATGGCATTTCGTTGGGATTGATATTCCTTTCCTCTATTTTATCCTTCAAGCCCGTCCGGGCGGATTTCGGATAGGACGGATGAAAGATCGGGCGGTTTCACGTCACCCCCCCTTTTTCCGACTCAACCGTTCGATTTCCTGTTGCAACTCGGCAATTTGGCGCCGCAGCCGTTCCGCTTCCGCCCGGGACGCTTCCGCCTCGACATCGACCGAACCCTCAGCCGTCGCCCGCCTGTAGTTCCCCGAGCGAATTTGGCGGTATTCCTCGGAATTCGACCACTCCCGCAAAAAGCGGATGCGTTCGACGGGGAACGGGTGACTCAACATCACGCCCTGGCCGCCGTTGTAGAGCAAAAATTTGTAGACCTGATTCAGCTCGTCCTGGTCGAGGTCGTGATAGCGGTCGGACTGGCGGATAAATTCTTCCAGGCTGCACTCGTGGGCGCGTTTTTCGCTGACGCCCGAGAGGATCATCATCGACTGCATGACACATTTTAGATCGTCCGTCACCAACAGCGCCGCGCGATCGGCCGAAAGTTCGGCTTTTCGGCGCCACTCGTAAAACGCAAAAATCAAGCCGCTGCTGACGAGGTTGCCCAAGCCGAAGGTCAGTTCCCCCAACATCGACGCCACGCCCATCGCCCAAATTGCCATCTGACTGAGAATCGGGTGGCCGCACTTGATGTGACCCAATTCGTGGGCCAAGACCGCCCGCAATTCCGCTTCGCCGATCAGATCCAGCAGGCCGGTGTTGATGACGATGTAGGGGTGTTCCTGTCCGAGGGCGTAGCTGTTGGGTTGGGGATTTTGGGCGACGAACAGGGAGGGTTCCGGGGAGACGTCGAGATCGCGGATGCACTCCCGGAAAACGTGGTAGAGGCTGGCGTACTGGCGGGGTCCGACTTCGATGCAGTTCCCCATTAAATAGACATATTGGGGACGTTCGTAGACGAATTCGACAAATTTGCTGGCGATCAAGTCGAAACCGGGGACGCTCCGCAGGGCATCTTCCGCCTGTCGGTCGAGGGGATGCCGAAATGCTTCGCTGGAAATTCCGGTGTAGGTGGGCATGGCGAGCTCCGAGATCCTGTGCAGAGTGATGGGGTGGTCTGTCGTCGGGTCTTCAATATCTTTTTGATTGTAGTCGATTTGCCGGAGTTGACGGGGGTCTTTCGGGCCGATCGCGATCGCCCGATGTCCCCTCAACTGCCATCGCCCGACGAAGGGGGTTTGACTTCCCCTTCGCAATGTTCGGGGTATTGTTCCCAGGAGAGCCCCAAATTGCCTAGAAAGGGTTTGGAATATCGCGCCTGTTTCCAATTGAGAGCCGCCCGAATTTGTTCGGGAGTCAATCCCGTCGCATTTTGAAAGTGGGCTCCTTGCAGGTTTGCCCCTTCAAAGTTGACGCCTTGTAAGTTGGCTTCTTTGAGGTTCGCACCCCGGAGGTTGGCTCGTCGAAAATTCGCGTCTTGTAGGTAGGCCCCTTGCAAAATTGCCCCCTTCAAATTTGCCTCTTGAAAGTTGGCACCCTGTAGGTTTCCCAAAATGTAAGCCCGCTGCAGGTTTGCCCGCTGTAAATTCGCCTCCAACAAATTCACGCCCTGCAACTCCGCGTCTTGCAAGTTGGCGGCGCTGAGGTTGGCTTTTTGGAGTTGGGCCAGCAGGAAGAAACATTCCCGCAAATTGGCTTTCCAGAGGTTGGCACCTTGCAGTTGTGTCAGTTCAAAGGTACTGCCTTTTAAGTTGGCTTCCTGGAGTTTTGCGGTCTTCAGGTTCGCCTCTTTAAAGTCGCTATCGACGAGGGTGACTTGTTCGAGATCGGCCATCGGCAAGGACAGCCCTTTGAGGCTCACGCCGTCTTTGGAGAGTTCTTCTAGGGCTTTAATTCTGGCGTGGCTGATTTTGATGCCCTGGGCTGAGTCGATCACCTGCCAAGCTTCGTAATGGGATTTCTTTTTTCCCCGCCTCATGTAAATGACGAGGGCCGTGACGATGCTGATACTTTCAAAGGTGCCGAGAATTCTCGACTGTTCGAGGGATTTAATAAAGATGTTGCCCCAGGTGGTATTTTGTCTGAGGGTGTCTTCCAAGTAGAGGATGGCGGAAATGACGATGAAGACGGCAAATAGAATTAATAATATTTCCAAAAAATCCCGGACAAATTTAGCGAATGAACGTGCGATTCGCGACAGTTGACGGCGGGGAAAATTTCTGGATACATGATATTTAATACCGTTCATATTTTGATGTTTTATTGATATTTGATATCGTCGATGTCGGCGGCGGTCAGAATTGACAGGCGATCGAAGAGAAAGCGGAACGGGGGATTCATGCGGATTTCAAAGGATCGGGGAATGTCATACATTATAAATCGAACTTTTCTGTCAGTATCGGGAATCAAACCGCACCGATCGCCCGTCGCGACGGACCCCCGTTCCCGCCCTGAGACTCCGACGGCCAGGATGGCCTGGGCCCAAACCCGCGATTGGTCATATCCGCCGGCACACCAATCGACCTTTACGAAACCTTAATCCTTTCAAAAAATTGCGTAAATTTTTGATAAAGAAGCCTCCAATTGCCTTCAAAAGTGAAAAGGGTCCGTTATCATCAAATATTAGGAGCATCACTATAAGATTAATTAAATGAGCCAGGACAAAAATGCGAAAGCCCAAAATTACCAAAACGTGATGGAAATTTGGGTCAACAACGAAATCGATCGCCAACTGAAGAATCTGTCTGAAAACCTGCTGAAATATATCAACCGCATCGAAGTGGCAACTTACGCCCTCAACCGCCTTCCCCCCCTCTACGCTTCCTGCCAAGAAGGTCTGGCCAGACAAGAACAGCAAGCCAAAAAGTACAAAAGCAAAATTCACGAAACGGTGCGTCAGGCGCTCGCGGCCGTCCGGCGAGATCCCATCCGAATGTCCACCCCTCTGATGTCTCCCGAAGAAGTCCAGTACGAGCAAACCCTGCGGGAACTCATCGATCTGCTCCCCAAGCAAACCGACGCCCGTCGCAACGCCCTCGAACTGGTGCGCCACGCGATCGCGACCCCCGCCAAAGTGCCACAGCGGAGGCGGGTTCCCAGCAAACCCCTCGTCTCCCACCGCGATCAAATCCGGGAACAACTCAGACTCGCGACCACCGACCCTTCCCCATCCGAAAAAGCCGCAACCGAAGCTCGTCGCCCGCCTTCTCCTCAAGCCCTCGCCGCCCGCCAGAGCCAGATGCCGGCCCCAGTGCGAACCGCAAACGCCCTCGGCGGTCGTCGCTCCGAACTCGCCGAGAACACCGAAGCCAAGTCCCTCGACTGGACGGACCCCCGCTATCACCTATAAACTTTTCCCCCGTCTCAATGGCGGGGATTTCCATGAATTAGCAGCCTTGACATTCCCCGCGCCCAGGCTTTGTTCGAGTCTCCCTCTAGCTGTTCACACAGGAGGGCGCAGCGCTATCAAAAAAAAAGGGCGGAAGGGAAAACATCTCCCTTCCGCCCGCATCCGGCAAAGATGACCTTCAAATTGGGGTCGTCATTTCACGTACCGGGACTTTAAAATATCCCGATTTCCAACTGCGAAGACTACTTGACTTCCACTTTGGCGCCGGCTTCTTCCAGTTGCTTCTTGACCGCTTCGGCATCTTCTTTGTTGGTGCCTTCTTTGATCGGTTTGGGGGCACCTTCCACCAAGTCCTTGGCTTCCTTCAGGCCTAAGCCGGTGATGGTGCGGACCACTTTCAGAACGGCGATCTTCTTGTCGGCCGGGAATTCGGTCAGGATGACGTCGAATTCGGTCTTCTCTTCTTCCTCGGCCGCTTCGGCAGCGCCGCCGGCTGCCATGCCGGGAGCCGCCATCATCATCATGCCGCCGCCGGCAGAAGCGGACGCATCCACGCCGAACGCCTCTTCAATTTGCTTGACCAACTCGGACGCTTCCAGCAGGCTCAGGGATTTGAGATCTTCTAGAATTTTGTCAGTTTTCTCGGACATGGGTTAACTCTCAGTAATCGTGAACGACAAACAATTAGAAACGGATTTAAGCCGCCTGGGAATCCTCTTTTTCGGAGACCGCCTTGATGGCGCGGGCCAGGGACGCCGGAACTTCTTTGATTCCGACCGCCAGCTTGGTGGGGACGGCGTTGACTCCGACCGCCAGCTTGGTGGGAACGGCGTTGATGGCCCCGGCAATGCGGGCGATGAGTTCTTCTTTGGTGGGAAGTTCGGTGATGGCTTTGACGTCATCGACACTCAAAGCCCGACCTTCCATCACCCCGCCGCGAAGCTCGGTTTTTTTGCTCTCCTTCTGAAACGCTTGATACGCTTTGATGGCGGCGCCGAGATCGTCTTTGACGAAGATAAACGCCGAGCTTCCGCTCAGGAATTTCTCCATCGGTTGCCAGGTTTCGTCACCTTCGACCGCTTTCCGCATCAAGGTGTTTTTGGTGACGGTACAGGTGCCACCCGTTTCGCGCAGGCGGTTCCGCAAGTCGGTAATTTGGGAAACAGAAAGCCCGGTGTAGTCGATCACCAGGGTCAGTTGAGCCTCGCTCAACGCCTTCTGGAGATCGGCGACAATATCTTGTTTTTGGGCTAAGGTTCTTCCCATTCGTGTTGAACCTCCATGTTGTACGATCGCCCGATCCCATCCGGGTCATATCAAGTTCGGATCTCCATCGTTTTGAAAAAAACGATTTGAGCGGACTTGATATCAAACAGAAGACCGGTTGCATTAAAAAACCTCGGACTTTCGGCCGAGGCAAAGGAATAAGAATTACCCGTAAGAATTTGGGACAATTTCTGTCTCCAATTCGCGGTTAAAATCTTTAATACCTTGACCTCGGCAGGATATTAAGCGAGTCGCACCTGCTGTCTTCGGCTACCGGATCTTTAATTTGTGATGGGCTATAGCGCGGTAATTACACCGATTTATAATTATCGCGCGATCGCCACTTTTTGTCAAGGACAATTTCAAAATTCGGGCGTCGGGTTCAGTCCCGGAAACCGGGTGTCTCAATAACTTTCCCCGATTCCCGACTCCCTAATACCGACTCCCAATTCTCTACGCCACCTCAGCGACTTTCAGATCCCGCAGGGCGCTGATATCCACTTCAATGGCCGGCCCCATCGTGGCGCTGATGTACACCGTCCGCCAGTAGCGGCCCTTGGCACCGGACGGGCGGTTGCGGTCGATACACTCTTGCAGCGCGGACAGATTCACCAGCAGGTCTTCTGCGGAGAAGGAAGCTTTCCCAAACATGACGTGGACGATGCCGGTGCGGTCGGCCCGGAATTCTAGTTTCCCGGCCTTAAATTCCGCGATCGCCTGGGTCAGGTCCGTCGTCACCGTGCCGCCCTTCGGGGAGGGCATCAGACCCTTCGGACCGAGCAGGCGGCCCAGCTTCGCGACCTGGGGCATCATGTCCGGCGTGGCGATCAACTTGTCGAAATCCAGCATCCCTTTCTGAATTTCCGCGATCAGGTCGTCCGACCCCACCAAGTCCGCCCCGGCGTCCTGGGCCTCCGCGACCTTCTCACCCTTGGCCAAAACGGCTACCCGGATTTCCTGGCCCGTCCCCTTGGGGAGCGTCACCGTGGTTCGCAGTTGTTGGTCGGTGTACTTGGGGTCGATTCCGAGGCGGATGTGGGCCTCGGCCGACTCCGGAAACTTGGCGGTCGCCGTCTGTTTGAGCAAATTGAGCGCTTCCAACGGCTCGTAGGGCCGTTCTTCGACCTGCTTTCTCAGTTCTTGTAAGCGACGTGATACTTGTTTTGGCATTGTTTTCTCCTGGGGTCACTAACGAAGTTCGACTTCTCCCCCCATCTGTACGTTGGACAATTGGGTTGGCGAATGGGAGAGAACCCATCGGCCGATTTCAAAACCTAGTCTGCCACCGTGACGCCCATATTCCGGGCCGTCCCCTCCACGATTTTCATCGCGGCTTCGATGTCGTTGGCGTTGAGGTCGGGCATTTTGGTTTCCGCGATTTCCTGCAACTGCGCCCGGGTGATGGTGCCGACGCGCGATCGGTTCGGCTCCCCCGACCCCTTCTCGATGCCGGCCGCTTTCTTGATCAAAACGGAAGCCGGCGGGGTTTTGAGTACGAAGGTAAAACTCCGATCTTCATAGACCGAAATTTCCACCGGAATCACCAGACCGGCTTTGTCAGCCGTCTTGGCGTTGTACTCCTTGCAGAACATCATGATGTTCACCCCGTGCTGACCCAGTGCCGGACCGATGGGAGGCGCGGGGTTCGCTTTTCCCGCGTTGATCGCCAACTTGATAACTGCTACAACTTTCTTAGCCATTCCTTAGCCCTGTTTTTCAACCTGATTGAACTCCAATTCCACCGGCGTATCCCGTCCAAAGATCGACAGTAGGGCCTTGAGCTTGTTTCGCTCCGGGCTGACTTCAATGACATCCCCTTCAAAGTCTTTGAACGGGCCGGAAAGCACCACAATATGATCCCCGGTGGCCATCGCTACCTTGACGACCGGTTCCTGTTGCTGGGTGTGCCGGAAGATCCGTTCGACTTCCGCCGAACTCAGCGGCAGGGGTTTGACGTGTCCCCGTCCTCGCCCCGAGTGTCGTTTCTGCTCTGCCCCGACAAAGTTAATCACATGAGGGGTATTTTTGACAACCTGCCAGGCCTCATCGTCAATATCCCAGTGGTTCAACTCGCCGTTCCAGTTCAATTTCATCTGGACGAGTACGTAGCCGGGAAAGACCTTTTCCTCGCTGTGCTGGCGACTGCCGTCCTTGCGGAGTTTGATCGCCTGGGTTTGCGGGATCTCGACTTTGAGAATTCGGTCCGCCACGTCCAACGTTTGAACCCGTTGTTCCAAATTGACTTTGACTCGCTTTTCGCAGCCCGATGCTACCTGAACAGCATACCAGCGGAGTTCTCCGGGTGCATATTCCGGTTGATCGTCTATTTCAGACATAGAATTGAGTTGTTCCGACTCGTCTGATGCAAAAGTCATCCAAATACCTGCCCCGACGCCCAACGAAAGAAGTTGTCGATCAAATAGATCAGTGTTGCTGAAAGCATGACCATCAACAAGACTCCGGCCGATTCACTCAGCAGTTGCTGGCGGCTCGGCCAGACGACCTTATCGAGTTCTTCCTTGGTTTCCTGAAGAAAACCGCCGACACTAAATCCCTTGGGGGCTTCCTGGACCCCGGTTTCTTCTTTCTTTGACACAGCTTTTCCCCTCGCGATTGTAAACTTGACAGTCGATCCTCACGACCGTTTCACGCTGGCTCAAACGATTAATTATAACATCTGGGTGTCGATCGCCCACGCACGTCCCCGATCGCGTTTCTTCAGATGGGTTGGGGTTCCGAGTCCCCTTCGCCATTCCTCCTCCCCGGACTGCCCGACTCAAATTCCCAGAAAAAAACCAGGCTATTTTTTAACCTGGCTTTTTTTGAGAAATTGGACGCGCCCTGGAGGACTCGAACCCCCGACATCGGGTTTTGGAGACCCGCGTTCTACCAACTGAACTAAGGACGCCCGCCGCACGGGGCAGTATCGCCACGTGCTTTCCTAGTCTAACACGATACCCTCACAAAATGGAAGCACTTTTTCACCCATTTCCAATTTTTTTGGGGGAATCCTGGAGCCGGGGGTCTAGAGGGGGCGATCAAAGCGCTGGGGCACCCGGGTGGCCTTCCCGACGCGATCGCGCAGGTAGTACAGTTTGGCGCGGCGCACCTTACCTCTGCGCGTCACCTTGATGCTGGCGATGCGGGGGGAGTGCAGCAAAAATACCCGTTCGACTCCGATACCCTGGAAGATGCGGCGGACGGTGATGGTTTCGTTGATGCCGCCGTTCCGCATGGCGATGACGGTACCTTCGTAGGGCTGAATCCGCTCTTTTCCGCCTTCTTGGATTCTCACGCCGACTCGGACAGTATCTCCGACGTAGATGGTGGGGATTTCCTTCTTCTGGAACTGCTCTTGCAGATTCTCGATCTCTTCTTTCTCGATCGCGCGGATGATTTCCTGGGCTTGCATGGCTCTGGTTTAAAACTCACAATCTCCTATTGTGACATTCTCCCGCCGAGTTTTCAAGTCCCGGCTTTGGGGGAGTAGGGAGTAGGGAGTAGGGAGTAGGGAATAGGGGGACTCCGCTTCCCGGAGCTTCCCACACCCCAATTCTCCCCCCGGTGTGATGGTTTGCGACGGGCGATCGCCTATGATCGACATTTGTTTGTCCAACTCTTTCGGTGGCGATCGCAATGGATGTTTCCCCTTTGACTCAAGTTCCCCTGTGGGGGATCTGCCTGCTGGCGTTTTACGTTGCCTGCACCCTCGGCGCCAACGACGTCGCCAACTCGATGGGGACCTCCGTCGGATCGAAGGCGATCACCCTCAGACAGGCGATTCTGATCGCCGGGATATTGGAATTTTCCGGGGCGGTGCTGTTCGGGGGGGGCGTGTCCGAAACCCTGGCGACGGGGGTGGTGAAGCCGGAGGAATTCATCCGATCGCCCGAACTGTTCCAGATCGGGATGGTGGCGGTACTGTTGGCGGCGGGAATTTGGCTGCAAATCGCCACCCGCCAAGGTTTGCCCGTGGCATCTTCCCATGCCGTCGTCGGGGCGATCGCGGGATTTAGTGCGGTGGCCGCCGGAGTGGGGGCGGTGGCCTGGAAAACCGTCGGTTTGATTTCGAGTGCCTGGGTGATCACGCCCCTGATCAGCGGTGGGATCGCCGCCCTATTTTACAGCCTGATCAAACACTGGATTTTAGATCACCCCCACCCGTCCCGGCAATTGCAAGAATGGACACCGTGGCTAAGTTTCAGTCTGATCGCCGTCTTCGGGACGTTGGTGCTGCCGCAGATCAGCCGGCCCCTGCAAGAGTGGATCGAGGCCCAATTTCACCTCAATTTACCCGCCCACGATCTGACGATCGCGATCGGCGGTGTCGCCGTGGCGGGTTTAACGTGGTTCAGTTGGCAACCCGTCTACGGGGGGGAGTCGGTATTAGGGAATCGGGAGTCGGGGAAAAGGGGCGAAAATCCGGCCCATAAAACCGAAATTACCCGTTTCGACACCACGATCGAAACTCGACTCGCCCGCTTCCAAGTTCTCAGCGCCTGTTTCGTCGCCTTCGCCCACGGTTCCAACGACGTCGGCAACACCGTCGCCCCCCTCGCCGTCGTCGCGTTCATCCGCAACACCGGTACCGTCCCCATCGGCGAATTTCACATCCCCCTGTGGATTTTGGTCGTCGGCGGGGGCGGCATCGCCACGGGTTTGGCGATTTGGGGCAAAAACGTGATTTCCACCGTCGGAGAAAACATCATCCCCCTGGCACCGAGCGCCGGATTCTGCGCCGAACTGGCCACCGCGACGACGGTATTGCTGGCCTCCAAAATCGGGCTGCCCGTCTCCACCTCCCACGCCTTGGTTGGGGGGGTCGTGGGCATCGGACTGGTGCGGGGGTTAGAATCGATCCAATTCGGGACGGTGCGGGCGATCGCTCTGGCGTGGCTGATCACCGTCCCCACGGCGGCGGGGTTAGCCGCGGGGGGATTTCTGCTGCTGCGATCGCTCTTCGGCATCGGCTAGAAGCGGGAATCGGGAAAAGGTCACTAATTATCAATTGTCAATGGTCAATTATCAATTCTCCCCGCACCCGGCCCCCCAATTTAGAGATCCGGTGCATAACGGGTTAGACTGAACTCATGTTTTGAATGCGGGCATTTGCAAACCCGCCCCGCCATTCCTTCCATTGTGCCTTTTTCGCACGAGTGTGCAAACCCCCGAGAGGATAGCACGGGGTTTCTGGCGGATTCGCGCTTACTAGCAGATCGATTAAGAGGTTAATCGCTCATGGGGACACAGGATCGTCAACCGCCACCCTCCGGCAATGAGGATAACAGACCTGCACAAGAGGTCTTAAATGCAGTTATTCAAGAGGTCGAAACATTTCACCGGAATTTTCGGGAGCGACTCTCCCAAGATGTCGAGCGACTCCAGCAGGATAAAGATCGCCTGATCGAGGAGATTCAACACCTGCAACGGCAACAACAGGAGTTGCAATCCCAGCAATTTCAAACCCTGTCGGAGCGCCAACTGGCCCAGCAACAGGTTTGGCTCAAACAACTGGCCCAAGTGCTCGCCAACCACCTGCAGCGGGAGTTAATTGCCCGCATCAACCAATGGAGAGCGGATTCCGACCCGTCTCTGGTATCGTCCGATTCGGGCGGTATGCTGCCGGAGGGGGTAGAGGGCGGACTCGATTTGGAGCCCCAGGAGTTGGAAGCCGTCCTGGACACGAGTTTGAATCAAACGTTCCAAAGTTTGCAGCAGGAATTAAATAGCTACCAAAGTGATTTATCCGAACGGTTGAGAACCGTCCAAAGTCTCGAACAGCAGTTTGAAACTTTGGCGGAAACGTTTATCGCCCGGTTGCGGGAACAACTGGACACCTCGGCTCGAGAATTGCCGTCGTCGGGTTCCCAGACGTCCCTGCCGCCGACCTCGGTCGCCCAGCCGCAGCCTCAACCGACCCCGGCGCCCCAGCCGAAACCGAAGGGCGCTTCCCAAGTGCAACTGGGTTTATTTTTGGCTTTGATGTCGGCCCTGGTGCTGTCGCTGTTTAACGTCTGCCTCAAGATCATTCTCAAAACTTCGGATACCCCCAAGCCAATTTTCGGGCTGTTCGAGGTGGAGGGGGTGATCACGCCGGGATTGGGCAATTCCCTCCTGATCCTGTTGTTGCGGATGATCGTGGTGATGGCGCTGATGCCGATTTTGGCGACGATTCTCTATCCGGCGGTGTGGAGCGACATCCGGCGGTTCGTACAGTCCCGAGATTGGAAGTTGGTTTGGACGGTCGTCGGCAGCGGTTTCTTTTTATTTTTATCCCGGGTTTGCATTTACATCGCGATCGGGGAAATTCCCACCGGGATCGCGATCACGATTTTCTTTGTCTATCCAATTATCACCGTTTTGGCGTCGTGGGGACTGTTCGGCGATCGCCCCAGTTTGATCCGCGTGGGGGCGATGATCGCCATTTTGATCGGCGGTGTCCTCTCCCTGCCCAACTTTCTCGGGGGTGCGGCTGGAAATACCGGCGTGGGGGTGATCGCGGCCTTGGGGGCCGGCATCGCCTTCGCCGGCTACGTTTTGTTCACCCAAATTGCGGCGGGGAAATTGCACCCCATCCCGTTCAGCTTGGTTAACTTTGCCTCGATTTTTGTCTTCTGTGCCCTGAGTTTGATGTTTCTGCCGGACAATTTGGGGTTGGATGTCAATCCGAACCTGTGGACGGGAATTATCGTCGGCGGGGTGATCTTGGGCGTCCTGACCCTGTTGAGTTACCTGCTCAATAATTTTGCGATCCGGTCGGCGGGGGCGGCGCTGGCGTCGATCATCGGCACGTCCGGGCCGGCTTTGACGGCGTTATTCGCCTTTTTGATTATCGGCGAGGCGCTGACGCTCCAGCAAATTGGCGGCATGGGTCTGGTGATTTTGGGGGTCGGCACCATGAGTGTGGAGCGGATGTTGGTTCCCAAGAAGAAGGTGTCTTAAATTGAGGGAGTCGGGAGTCGGGAGTTGGGAGTCGGGAATTTTAGATTTTAGATTCTTTCCATCTTGACTCTCTTGCCCCGATCGCCCGATTTTCCGCCCGCGGTGCCATACTTTTGACGGGTTAAGAAACGGGGCGATCGCGCGATCGCCCCGTCCCCTTTGAAACATTAAGCCGACTCGTGCTGTCGGCGCCATGCGGGGTGCCACAGCACCTCCGCCGTTGATCGCTGTTCGACCATTTCCTTGGTAATCACGCAGCGGTTGACATCTTTGCGGGAGGGCAACTCGTACATCACCTCTAGCATCAATTCTTCCAAGATGCCGCGCAGGGCCCGGGCGCCGGTTTTGCGTCGGTAAGCCTCTTTGGCGATCGCTTTCAGGGCCTCGGGTTCAAATTCCAGGGCAACATTATCCATCAGCAGCAGCTTCTTGTACTGCTTCACCAGAGCGTTGTGGGGTTCAGTCAAAATCTGCATCAGCGCCTCCTCGTCGAGGGGCGAAATCACCGTCAACACCGGCACCCGGCCGATAAATTCGGGGATGAGTCCGAATTTGACCAAATCCTCCGGTTCGACGTGTTTGAGAATTTCGTCGGCACTCGGCGCGGTTGAAGTCTGGGTTTCGGGGGTGCCGTTCATCCCCGGTTGGATGAAGCCCAGGGATTTTTTGCCCAGGCGCTGTTCGACCACCTTATCGAGGCCCACAAAGGCGCCGCCGCAGATGAAGAGAATCTTGCTGGTGTCGATTTGGATGAAGTCCTGGTAGGGGTGCTTGCGTCCGCCTTGGGGCGGCACGTTGACGACGGTGCCCTCCAAGATTTTCAACAGCGCCTGCTGCACGCCTTCCCCGGAAACGTCCCGGGTGATGGAGGTGTTTTCGCTCTTGCGGGCGATTTTGTCGATTTCGTCGATGTAGATGATTCCCCGCTGGGCAGCTTCGATGTCGAAGTCGGCGACTTGCAGCAGCCGCAGCAGGATGTTTTCCACGTCGTCCCCCACATATCCCGCCTCGGTGAGGGTGGTGGCATCGGCGACCGCAAACGGGACGTCCAGGAGGTCGGCGAGGGTCTGGGCTAGGAGGGTTTTGCCGCACCCGGTCGGCCCCATCAACAGGATATTTGATTTTTGCAATTCTACCCGGTCATCTTTGCGCTCGTCGGAGTCCGGGCCTGGATCGCGGGCCGTTTCTTCGGCATCGGCACTCAGGCGCTTGTAGTGATTGTAGACGGCGACGGACAGGACTTTTTTGGTGCTGTGCTGGCCGATGACGTGCTCGTCCAGATAGTGTTTGATTTCGACCGGTTTGGGGAGATCTTGCAGCGGCGTTTTCAGGGGGTGCGATCGCTGCGGATGTCCTTCGCCGGCCAGGGCGGGGGGCGATGAAGTCCGGTCGAAACCGGAAAACTCTTCCTCTAAAATTTCGTTGCACAGTTCCACGCACTCATCGCAGATGTAGACCCCAGGACCGGCGATCAATTTGCGAACTTGCTCCTGGGATTTGCCACAAAAAGAGCATCGTAAATGAGAATCATACCTGGACATATTTAACCTTATGGGTGACAGTTCCTAATTGTGCTGGGCGGGGGAAATCCTGTCGGATGTCGATTGAACAGGAGGAGAAGTCAGCTTTCCGAAACTGGTCTATTCTAGCCCCGTCTGTCTTGTGAGTCGCTAATTCAACCGTAACATCGAACCCGGAAAACGTGGTGGGGTGGGGTGTTAAAAGATGTTGCTAAATTGGAGGCAGGTGCCGTCAACGGGCGCGATATCGGGGAGTTTCGCCGGACGGGGCGGCGGCGGATTTGGGGGCCGGTTCCGAGTCAGGAGCGCGGCCGGGACAGCAACTGCTGTTCCCCGTTCCCCGCCATGTGAGATAGTGAATGGTGCACTTGATTTGCTCGGATGTCTGTCGTGCCGCTCAAATACGCTCTTGTCCACGAATGGTTGACGCCGAAAGCCACGGGGGGATCGGAGTTGGTCGTCCGGGAAATTCTCAGGCACATCGATGCCGAAGTCTACGCGCTGATCGATTTTGAATCCACCAATCCCCAGAGCTACCTTTACGGGCGCCCGGTGGGAACGACCTTTTTGCAGCGTTTTCCCCGGGCCCGGGAGGGGGTGCAAAAGTACCTGCCCCTGTTGCCACTGGCGATCGAACAGCTCGACCTGCGAGAATACGACGTGATTTTATCTTCGTCCCACGCCGTCGCCAAGGGCATCCTGACGACCCCCCGACAACTGCACGTCTGCTACTGCCACACCCCCATGCGTTACGCCTGGGACCTGACATTCGACTACCTGCGAAGTTCGGCTGTCGGTTCCGGCATCCCTGGCTTTTTCACCCGCCTGCTGCTGCACCAGTTGCGGCAGTGGGATGTCCTCAGCGCCAACCGGGTGGACTATTTTATCGCCAATTCCAGACATACGGCCCGCCGGATCTGGCGGTGCTACCGCCGGACGGCGGAGGTGATCTACCCCCCCATCGCCACGGAGCGCCTCCCCTTCCGAGAGCAAAAAGGGGACTTTTACCTGACCGTCTGCCGCCTGGTCAGTTATAAGAAAATTTCCCTGATTGTGAGGGCGTTCAACGAGTTGGGTTATCCCCTGATCGTGATCGGGACTGGCCCGGAGCGCGATCGCCTGCGCGAGATCGCCGCACCCAACGTGCAGTTTTTGGGGTGGCAGTCGGACGAGTCCGTGGCCCGGTACATGGCCGAAGCCCAGGCCTTCGTCTACGCCGCCTGCGAGGATTTCGGCATGGCCGTGGTGGAGGCCCAAGCCTGCGGAACCCCCGCGATCGCCTACGGGGCGGGGGGAACCCTGGAAACGGTGCGGGACCTGCGACGACATCCGGAGTCGGGGACGGGCCTGCTGTTCGACTCCCAGACCGAAGTCGCCCTGATCGAGGCGGTGCAGGAATTTGAACGGTTGAAACCCAAATTCGTCCCGGAAATCGCCCGCACCCACGCGAGTCAATTTGATCGGGGGCAGTTTCGCGATCGCTATTTAAGTTTTCTCGATCGCTGCCTCGGGCGGATGGACTCCGAAAATTTCGGCTAAAATGCCAGAGGATTTCGGATGGGGAGAGAAGCTCAAAAGGGGGAAATCGCTCGGGTTTGCCATCTCGATCCCCCCAGGAACGGCCCCCGATCTCCGAGCTGATGTTCGAGCGCGAGATGTCCGATCGTCTGTATTGGGTGTCTTGAGGCTTTATGATCAGGACTGTGTGTGGTGTGAATTGAAGGAGTAAGATGACTGCCAATAGCCAACTCATCTTCGGTAGGGGACTTCGGCGTGCATTCACGAGGCGCGGCTTTGTACCCTCGGTACATCGACGCCCAACTCGAAGCCTTTCACTGGTTCGGAGTCTAAACGGCGAATTTTTTAAGCGTTCATTTGACATTCTGTTTTCTCTGTCGGTTCTGATTCTGTTCGCCCCCGTTTATTTGCTGCTGACGTTGCTGATCGCCCTGAGTTCGCCCGGATCGGTTTTCTACGTCCAGGAGCGGGTGGGCAAAAACCGCAAGCGGTTCGGATGCATCAAATTCAGGACGATGGTGAGCAACGCCGACGAAGTGCTCGTGCAGATGATGGAAACCTCCCCCAACCTGCGCCAGGAATTTCAGGATTCGTTCAAACTCAAACAGGACCCGCGAATTACCTGGATTGGCCGATTCTTGCGGGTGACGAGCCTCGACGAGTTCCCCCAGTTTTGGAACGTCCTCAAGGGGGATATGAGCGTCGTCGGTCCGAGGCCGTTGGTGGCGGAGGAGCTGCACAAGTACGGCCGTCACATGGACAAGATCCTGACGATCAAGCCCGGAATTACCGGGCTGTGGCAAGTTTCGGGGCGCAATGACATCCCTTACCCCCGCCGGGTTCAGATCGACTTGTACTATGTGAATTTCAAAAATTTCTGGATCGACCTGTGGATCATCGTCAAAACCATCGGCGTGGTCATCTTCCCCAAGGATAACGGAGCGTACTAGGTCGGAGCTCGGGTGACGGGCGATCGCCCGCCGCCGAGCTCCCCGACCCGGCTCGCCGACTCCCTTCAAACATTCGATCCCCCCGGTTGGGAGTGGCGCGACGCGCCACTCCCAACTTGCCGTGAATTCGCTCAAACCCCCAACCGGTCAAACATGAGGCCGACTCGAAAATCCGGGTCCCGGAGGCGGTGAGGTGCATAATAGACATACACCTCCGCTGTGCCGAAATCGAATAATCATCAGTGGGGGACGATACCACCAAGTTTCAAGGAAAACGATCAGATGACGGAACGCAAACGTGCGCTGATTACCGGAATTACAGGTCAAGATGGTTCGTACCTGAGCGAGTTCTTGTTGGAGAAGGGCTACGAAGTCCACGGAATTATCCGCCGAAGTTCGAGTTTCAATACCGATCGCATCGATCATATTTACAAAGATCCCCACAACGAGGACGCCCGCCTGTTCCTGCACTACGGGGATTTGACCGACGGCACCACCCTGCGCCGCATCCTAGAAGAGGTCAAACCGGTCGAAATTTACAACCTCGGCGCCCAATCCCACGTCCGGGTCAGTTTCGACTCCCCCGAATACACGGTCGATACCGTCGGCATGGGGGTTTTGCGCCTCCTGGAGGCGATCCGGGACTACCAACACCGCACCGGCATCGAAGTGCGCTTCTACCAGGCCGGTTCCTCGGAAATGTTCGGAAAAGTCCAGGAAGTCCCCCAGAAAGAAACCACCCCCTTCTACCCCCGCAGTCCCTACGCCTGCGCCAAGGTTTACGGCCACTGGCAGACCGTCAACTACCGGGAATCTTACGGCCTGTTCGCCTGCAACGGCATTCTGTTCAACCACGAAAGTCCCCGCCGCGGCCCGACGTTCGTGACCCGCAAAATTACCCGCGCCGTCGCCCGCATCGTCAAAGGAATGCAGAAAGAAATTTATCTGGGAAATCTCGACTCCAAGCGGGATTGGGGTTACGCCAAGGATTACGTCCGGGGGATGTGGATGATGTTGCAACACGACAAGCCGGACGATTATGTGTTGGCAACTAACGAAACCCACTCCATCCGAGAATTTCTGGACGTGGCCTTCAATTACGTCAATTTGGACTGGGAAAAGTACGTCAAGTTTGACGAGCGCTACCTGCGTCCGGCCGAGGTTGACCTGTTGATCGGCGACTCGACCAAAGCCCGGACTGTTTTGGGTTGGGAACCGTCTGTTACATTTGAGGGGTTGGTGAAATTGATGGTCGATAAAGACCTGAAACTGCTGGAGCAGCCCCACCAAGAGGGCGACCACTTTGACTAATTCACGACAGTAAAAGGTTGAACTTATGGACACTCTGGATTTAAAGGGAAAGCGAATTTTGGTGACGGGCGGCGCCGGCTTTCTCGGCAAACAGGTGGTGGAACAACTGCTCGAAGCGGGTGCCACTTCCGAAAACATCGCTGTGCCGCGATCGCGTGACTGCGACCTCCGCTCCCTCGAAGCCTGCCAAAAAGCGGCGAAAGGTCAGGATATCATCATCCATCTGGCGGCTCACGTCGGCGGTATCGGCCTCAACCAGGTCAAACCCGCAGAGTTGTTCTACGACAACCTGATGATGGGAGCGCAACTGATCCACGCCGCCCACGAAGCCGGGGTGCAGAAGTTCGTCTGCGTGGGGACGATTTGCGCCTACCCTAAATTTACCCCCGTTCCCTTCAAAGAGGACGACCTCTGGGAGGGCTACCCGGAAGAAACCAACGCCCCCTACGGCATCGCCAAAAAAGCCCTACTGGTGCAACTGCAAGCCTACCGCCAGCAATACGGCTTCGACGGCATCTACCTGCTGCCGGTGAATCTTTACGGCCCGGAGGATAACTTCAACCCCGAGAGTTCCCATGTGATTCCGGCTTTGATTCGCAAAGTCCACGAAGCCCAACAGCGGGGGGAAAAACAGCTTCCCGTCTGGGGCGACGGCAGTCCGAGCCGCGAGTTTCTCTATTCCACGGATGCGGCCCGGGGCATCGTCATGGCAACCCAAAGTTACAGCGAACCAGACCCCGTGAATTTGGGCACCCACGAGGAAATTACCATCCGGAATTTGGTGGAGTTGATTTGCGAGTTGATGGCGTTTGACGGGGAAATTGTCTGGCAGACGGACAAACCTAACGGCCAACCCCGCCGCTGTCTGGACACGACCCGGGCCAAGGAAAAGTTCGGTTTCGTGGCTGAGGTCGATTTCCGCCGGGGGTTGAAAAATACGATCGCCTGGTATCGGGAACACGCCGACGAGATTGCTTAGGGGTGCGGGTGAACAAGTCCGAATTGCGTCGCAGTCTGCTCCAACAACGCCAGTCTCTTTCTGAAATGGAGTGGCGGCAGAAAAGCGATCGCATCTGCACTCACCTTATGGGTTGGTCGAAATTTGCGGACGCGAAAACCGTACTGGCCTATTTTAGCTTTCGCCGGGAACCCGATCTCAGTCCGTTATGGGTGCATCACCATCAGAAATTTTGGGGGTTTCCCCGCTGCGTGGCCCGAGAAATGATTTGGCACCGGTGGCAGTCCGGAGATCCTCTGCAAAAGGGTGCATTTGGTTTGCTCGAACCCGACGCGACGCTGCCGATTTTGGAACCCTCCCAGGTGGATTTAATTCTGGTTCCGGCCCTGGCTTGCGATGTGGCCGGATACCGTCTGGGATACGGCGGGGGATTTTACGACCGGATGCTGAGTCAGCCCCGGTGGCGCGAAGTTCCGACCATCGGTATTGTATTTGAATCGGCTTATTTTCCCGCTCTCCCGGTGGATGATTGGGACCGGCCTTTGGGGGGAATTTGTACGGAAGCAGGTGCGATCGAATTGACAGAATGAAAGGGAAAAAATCGACGGGTAATTTTCGGTTCAATTGGCGGGCGATCATCACCTATATTTTACTGAGTGCGATCGCCTTTTTGATGCTATTTCCATTGCTGTGGCTGGTGGGGACGGCGTTCAAATCCCCGGCGGAAAATATCTTTCAAATTCCCCCCCAACTGCTGCCGGAAGAACCCACCTTCGGCAATTTTATCCGCGTCTGGCAGACCAATCCTTTCGGCCGATATTTATTCAACAGCACCCTCGTCGCTGCCGGTTCGGTGGCTTTGAATCTGCTGTTTTGTTCTCTGGCGGCCTATCCTCTGGCGCGGTTGAATTTTTGGGGGCGAGATGTCTTGTTGAGTGCGATCGTTTCTACGATCATGATCCCGTTTCAAATCGTGATGATTCCCCTGTATATTCTCGCCGTCCAACTGGGGTTGAGAAACACCTATTTGGGAATTATTTTTCCGGGGTTGGCTTCCGCCTTCGGCATCTTCCTGCTGCGACAGGCGTTCATGCGGGTGCCCAAAGAACTCGAAGAAGCCGCCCGGATGGACGGCTGTTCCGAGCTCGGCATCTGGTGGCACGTCATGATTCCCTCCGTCCGTCCCGCTTTAATTACCCTGGCAATTTTCGTTTTTATCGGGGCTTGGAGTGACTTTCTCTGGCCGCTAATTGTGGTCGATCGCCCGGAATACTATACCATGCCTTTGGGGGTGGCGAACCTGGCGGGAACCTTCTCCTTCGACTGGCGCCTCGTCGCCGCCGGTTCGGTGATTTCCATCGCCCCCGTGTTGCTGGTTTTTCTGCTCGTTCAGCGCTACATCGTCCCTACGGATACGGCGACGGGGGTTAAGGGGTGAAGCTAGGGAGTCGGGAGTCGGTTTTAGGGAGTCGGGAACTGAAAGCGCGTCAAAATTTTATTTTTTTAAAAAAAATTAAGAAATATTAAAAATTTCGCCTTTTTTGGCGGTTTTTGTTGATTTTTTTCTTGACTTCCGGTATTATTTTAGATAATGGGAGTGGTTGCGAAAATATTATTTTTAGCACCACTCCCATTTTGGGGGATTATGTCAATAGTCTACCGCGAATCGCCGCCCCCCGTCAACCCCTCTGCGCCGATTTTTTGGGGGTGCGGGACGGGGAAAACGGTGGAATTGATCGTCTCCCCGGAAAATACGGCGATCGCCCGAGCCCGGGGACTCATTGATCGCGTCCGCGACGAGATCGAGGAACAATAATATCATTTGAACCGAATCATGTCAGTTTCTCGCCTGCTATTTCTCGCCGAACGTTTTCCCCCGGATATCGGGGGAGTCGCCAGCAGTGCGCGGCGCATCAGTGAGGCTTTGAAAGAATTGGGAATTGCGGTGGACGTGGTGGTGTGGAGTCGCTATCTGCAACCGGGTGAGGTGTTGCCACCCCAGTCGGAAACGGCAAAGGTGTATCGCATCGGATTGTATCGAAATTGGGATATGACGATGAATCACACCCTGAATGTTTTGGAGTGGCTGCACCAACAACATTCCTACGATGCGGTTTGGGGTCACTATCTGTTTCCGGCGGGATTTTTGGCGGTGTGGTTTGCGGGTTTGCAGGGGATTGAAAGTATCGTCAGCGCCCGGGGAAATGATATCGATCGCGGCGCTTTTCCGCCGGGAGATTTTGCCCGCCTCCGGTGGACTTTGGAACGCGCCGATCGCGTCACAGCGGTGAGTCGGGATCTGGGGCGAAAAATTAAATTGCTGTGCGATCGCGACGATACAGTTATTCTCAAAAATGCGGTCGATACGGATATTTTTAAACCCGATCTTTCCCCGGACGTTCGGTCGAATTTGCGGGCAGAATTGGGGATTTTTTCTGACGAAATCGTTGTGGGATTTTTGGGGGAGTTGCGGGAGAAGAAAGGGCAGCAATTTTTGATTAAAGCCCTCTCGGAAGTGCGTCGAAATCGTCTGGCGTGTCTGTTGATTATTGGGGAAGTGCGCCCCTCCCAGTTGGGGATTTTGCAAGCCTACGAGATGGAATGTCCGGAGGATGCCAAACGGGTGATTATTACGGGTTATTTGTCGGAACGGGAGGCGATCGCGCGATACTTGCAAATTTGCGACGTTTTTCTGTTGCCTTCGGTGTGGGAAGGGATGCCGAATGCGCTGCTGGAGGCGATGTCCTGCGGCGGTTGCGCGATCGCCAGCGATGCGGGGGGAATTCCGGAGATTATCACCCACGGAGAAAATGGGTTTATCCTCCCCCGCCACCAGTTAAATCACCTCGGAAATGCGGTGTTGGAGTTTTTGGAATTGGAGGAGGCGAGAAAGGGGGAAATTTCTGGGGCGGCGCGCGATCGCATTTTGGCGGAATTTTCTTTGCCACGGGAACGGGAGAGACTGCGGGGGTTATTTGATTGATTGAAACCGTCTGAAAATTTTACCACAGAGGCACAGAGGGACACAGAGAGTTTTTACCGTTATATCAGATTTTGATAAACCTCGATCAATGATTTTCCAGATTGTTGCCAGGTGAAATTTTTTTCGACTTTTTTTCGTGCAGATATCGATAGATTTTTTCGCAATTCAAAGTTCGATCGCAGGGTGGCGATCGCTTCGACGAATGCCGTCACCGATCCGGGTTTGGCGGGGAAAAATTGTTCTCCCGGTGTCGCCAATTCTCCCACGACGGGGAGATCGCTGGCGATGATGGGAACCCCTGCCGCCATCGCTTCCAAGACTTTCAGGGGACAGCAACCTTGAACGGTATTGCGATCGCAGGGAGTCAATGGAATCACCACCGCATCGGCTTGGTGGAGTTCGGCTACCAGTTCGGGTTGGGAAATGGCTTCTTGGTAGATAATGCGATCGCGGATTCCCAATTTTTCCGCCCGTTTTTTTAAGGCTTTAACCTGGGAGTTTGTCCCTTTTCCTATTATCGTTAATTCCGCTGGAAATGTCAACTTGGCGACGGCTCTCACCGCCAGATCGACACCCTGCCACTTCGCCAAAACGCCGAAGTAAATTAGGCGAAAGGGTTCGTCGGGCGATCGCATCTCCGGACATTGGTAAGGAAAGCGATCGGGATCGACTCCGTTGGGGATGACGCGGATCTTCCGAGGTTCGATATGGCGGGAAATGAGATGATTTTGGGTGACTTGACTGGGGGTGATGACGACATCTGCCCGTTGCAGACAGAGTTTTTCTTGGCGGTTGATTTTGTGCCTCAGTTCGCGATCGCTTGCAATGTTCGGATAGCGATATTTGAGTTCGATGGAAGGCAAGCCGTTCACCTCGAAAATGAGAGAATCGCAGTATTTTGATTTGTCGATCGCGACGGGTAATCCTTCATAAATCGAGCGAATTTGGATGATTTTAAAGTGGCGATCGCGCAGCCAAAGTTGCAAATAGTGGCGAAACGTCAGGGCGCGATCGATGAGGGTTTTTCCGGTGGCGGGGAGTTGGGTTTGGATGACGTTTGGATGATATCTTGTGGGGGCGATTGTTGTGTCACCCGAGGGCGAAACTGTCACCAATGCGATCGTCCCGAAGGTATCCGCCAATACCTTTGTAAATTCTCGGATGTGAACCGCCGCCCCCTTGGGTGCCGGGACCACATCAAAAGAAATATAAGCCAATTCGGGATCGTGCATGGGTTAAGATTTATTGCGCCAACTTCGTTTTTGGAGATCGTTTTTTATGATAAATTAAATTTGCTCGATTGAAATTCGAGTGGCGCTCGAATCGGCTTTCAACCGATCAGGATTGTATGGATTGAGCAAAAATGACATTCGATCTCAGTAATTTTACTCAAAATCTGACCTACGCGACGGGCAGTTCAATTGCCCAAATCAAAGCCGATCTGGAGGATTTGGTGGCGGCGGGCCGAGAATTCCAAATTCAAGATAAAAAATATCAAAAGAGGCAAAGTTACGGAATTGGAGTTGTGACATTCGGCGCGATCGCGATGTTTTTTGGGGGGAGCATTTCTCCCAGTTTGGCTTTGCTCGGAGTTTTGGTTTTGATCGTCGGCTGCATCCTGTTGGGACTCAATCAAAACCGACTGAACGAGTATCAAAAACTCAACTTTTCCGAGCGGGGCGATCGCCACCTGCTTTTGTCTCAATTACTCGATTTTTGGATCAAAGATTTGGTTCAAAAAAGCAAAATAAAATTGGTCTTGGTGTTGAGTTCCCTCACCGATCCGCAAAAATTTGTGGGAACCAAACCCGACCCCCGCAAACCCGATCGCAGCTTCAGCTTTTATCGAGATGACTGGCTGAAAGTGAAGGGAAAATTTGCGGACGGCACCCATTTTTTTCTGCAAATTACCGAAATTTATCGCACCTGTAGCTGGCGAAATCGGAACGGAAAAAGTCGCTACCGGGAGAAACACAAGGGATATCGGATCGGGTTGAGCCTGCATTTCAATCCGGAGATTTATCGCCGGGTTCCCCAACGCATCAGACGAGCCGAAGCGGCGGTCAAACTTCCCCCCGATGTCGCGTTACAGGATGTCCGGGTGACAGAAAGCCAAATTCAGCTTAAAGTTAAACTCGAACCCCAATCCAATCCCTTCGGATGCCAGCAGCTTTTGTATCCAACTGTGGTGATGATGTTTCTGAGTGCCTATCAGATATTAAACTGGGTTCGGATCGGGTCAAAACGACAACGTGCTTGATGTCTGAGGAGGATGATCGCCTTGAAAGTGCAACTCACCTGGATCGAAGTCGAATCCGAGCAAAAACGCAATCCCACTTTTGAAACTCCGATCGCGATCGGGCGAACTTTTGGCCTGATGCCGTCCAATTTGGAGGGAAACCGCGTTTCCCGGCTGGTCATCGACGGTTCGGATATTTTGGATTATCACGCCTTGTTATTGGAACGGGACGGCCGGTTAGAAATTCAACCCCGACGATCACAAGTCAACATCAACGGGGAATTTTGTTCGCAGGATTTTTGTCTTCTCCGAGAAGGCGATCGCGTCCAAATCGGTTTCTATGAAATTGAAATTACAGCGATCGAATCCGATGTCATCGAACCGAGTTTGTCTGCTCCCGAAACCATCGGCTGTAACCGCATGGTGGGGGTTCTATTTCCCCGCCGTTGCGGGCGCCTGAATTCGGAAGAATGTCCCCATTGCGACGGTGGGGAATTTGACAACGATCCCTATTTCATGTCCGGCGAACGGAGCCTTTATGAAAACTACGGCAACTACAGCTCGGCGGAATGGATCAACGAAGCAGAAATGGAGGAATTGGGGGAAACAGAAAAGATCGGATTTGACTTTACCGAAGCCGACGCGATCGCTGTGGAGGCGGAAGCCGGGGATTTTGAACAGGATCTGACGGAAAGTTGAACACCTGGTTCATTTACGCACTCGGAGGCGGCTGGGGACATCTGAACCGGACGTTGAGTTTGGGACGAGTCGCCGCCACCCGTCGCGTCCGCATTCTCACCAACAGTCCCTATTGGTTGAAAATGCGAGAATTGCCCTCGGATTTCAAGGGCGAGGTGGATTGGATCGCCGCCGATACGGCGGACATTCGGGGACAAATTCGAGAGCAACTTTTGGGCGATCGCTACAGTTGTTTGATCGTGGATACGTTTCCCCGGGGATTGGGGGGAGAATTGGTGGAAGTTTTGTCCCGGCGGTCGGATTTTAAAAGGGTTTTGATCCACCGGGATCTCAATCCCGATTACGTCCGCCGTGACGATTTGATTTCCTTTGTCGCCGAACATTTCGACCTAATTTTAATTCCCGGCGAGGGGGAAAATCTGCCCTTCGCAAACTTGCCCCAAGTTCGATCTACGGAACCTTGGTTGAGTCGCAACAGTTGGGAACTTCCCGATCGCGCCACCGCCCGATCGCAGTTGGGATTGGCTGCCAAAACCGCCAACAAAACCGTTTTAATTTTGGCATCGGGACGGGCAGAAGAACTCAATTTTTACGGCGAAGTGACGGTGCGTCTGGCGGGACAAAAAAATTTGGATGTCCGCTGTATTTCCGCCATTCAACCCCCCAATTGTCCGCCCGAATTGTGGCGCTTTCACTACCCCGCCTTTGAATATTTTGTGGCGGCAGACGTGGTGGTGGGAAGCGGGGGTTACAACACCGTTTACGAATGTCAGGCTTTGGGAATTCCCCTGGTATCCCGCCCGTTTCGCCGCCTTTACGATCGGCAATTGCAACGCCTCAACCGCATCGTCGGAGATCCCCGCCGTTCCCCCGCCATCATCGTCGGCGACGCGGACATGGCCGTGGAGGCGGTGGCCGCTCTCCTCCCCCTCGCTTTACCGCGAAATCTCCGCTATGAAAATGGCGCGATCGCCGCTGTAGAAGCGATCGAAGAACTCGACAATCGGGAGGGCGAACGGACGACTTAAATGGTTTCAAATCGAAATCTGACAACTCATCAAAACACAACTGCCGCTGCGGGAAAATTCGGGATGTTGGGGAATGGAAAATTGTGCGACTTCTCGACATCCATTTTTGTGATAGAAATGCAGGGCCGTGCGATTGTCCGACCCGGCGATCAAACTCAGCGTGGCAAATCCAGATTGCCAAGCTTTTTGCTTAGTTCTCCACAGCAAGGACGTGCCGATTCCTTGGTTTCGATATTCGGATCGGACACCCAAAGCATTCAAAAACCAACTGTTTTGGACGAGATTCCGATCAAATCCTTCCAGGACTTGTAGACGATTTTCGGGGAGGGTTCGTTTCATCTCTTCGGTGATGCGATGGTGGATGCCGGCGTAAGCGTGCGCCACACCCACAACCCGATCGCGCCAACAGGCTACTTCAATGTTCCGATAAGATAAAAGACCCGTTTCTGCTCGCACCAGGGAAGCGACACTTTCTTCCATTGTCAATTCAGAATTAAGCGACCGAAACAAAAAATCGATCAATCCTCCGGAAGCCATCCCGAGCAGTCGGGCAATCTCCGGAGCATCGCTCGGCTCCGCGACTCGGTAAGTGACATTTGGGATATCCATATTTAACTGTCAGAATTGAGGTTGAATTTCCCGTTTTTGAAACGAGAAAAAATTCGCCAATTCCTCTTCTTTAGTTGGCGCAAATTTCGGGATTTATAAAGGACAGTCCTCGAGATTTATTGTTTCCAGCGATTTAAAATTTCTCGCAATCCTTTGCCAATTTCTTCCCAATTTGTGGCTAGATCCGTGCTGCGATCATTGCGGAGAAATTCGGCTTCTTTCAGACAGCGATCGGCCAGGGACTCCAACACCGTTTTAATACCGTACTCGCCGATGAGTTGATTTAAGGCGTGGGTCAATCTTTGCTCTTTCGGTTCAGTCATCAGTGGAACTCCGATTGTCTACAACAAGTTTGAATTGAAAAATCGGGGGCTTTTAGGAATAAAATTGGCCCCGACTAAAACGGTCGTTTCAGAATTTTACACCGTTTGCCGCCCTCTGCGATCGCCAATTTGATCCGTCCGACCCTTTGCGCCCCGCCACTTTGGGAGCGCCAACTTGTTAGAATAGGTAAAATTCACATCCCCTCGTTCCGACCGTCGGCGCGAATCGTCAATTCAGCCCCGGAGAGGAGCGACACCGGGAGTTTCTCTGGGGACCGGTTCCCCCGTCTATTCGCCCAAGGTCGGCCCCTCGGACAATATGTATGAAAAATTTGGCAATTTTGTGCGTCGATGACGAGGATTTAATTTTGGAGTTTCTCACGGAGCAGCTTTCAGAGTATCTCGGCGATGAGTATCACATTGAAGTGGCTCTGAGCGGTGCGGAAGCATTGTCAAAACTCGAAACGTTCCCGCCCCGGAGAATGGAGTTAGCCTTGGCGATCGCCGACCAAAATATGCCCGGTCTTTCGGGGGACGAATTACTGATTAAAATTCATCATCGCCATCCCCGCGCCATCAAAATCATGTTGACCGCCCAGCCGAGTACGGAAGCCCTGGGAAAGGCCCTCAACATGGCGAACCTGTACCGCTACATTGCCAAACCCTGGAATGAAACAGACCTGATCCTGACGGTTCGGGAAGCTTTGAGACGCTACACCCAGGAAGAACAACTCGCCCGCCAAAATCGGGAACTTCAGCAGTTGACCGCTTGTTTAGAACAAATCGTAGAAGAGCGGACGGCCGCCCTGATTTTGACCAATGAAAAACTGCACCAAGAAATCGCCGATCGCCGACAAAGTGAGGCGGAGTTTCGCCACATCGTCCAAAATGTCAGCTCCGCGATCGTCCGCTGGAGTCCAGCCGGAGAGGTTTTATTTGTTAACGATTACGGATTGAAATTTTTTGGCTACGAAAAACATCAAATTTTCGGTCAGAATTTGATAGGAACATTGATTCCCGAAATCGAGACATCGGGGCGAAATTTGAAAGGCTTGATCGAGAAGATTTGCCGGAATCCGAAACGCTATTCCGTCCACGAAAATGAAAACATCCGCAGCAACGGCGATCGCGTCTGGGTGACTTGGGTGAACCAGCCCATCTACGACGATCGCAGCCGGCTGACCGAGATCCTTTCGGTGGCAACCGACACCACGGAGCGGCGTTTGGCGGAGGAAGCCCTACGCTCGGAACAGCAAAAATCGGAACGGTTGTTGTTGAATATTTTACCCCAACCCATCGCCGAACGCCTGAAACAAGACGAAGGCAAAATCATCGCCGAAAAGTTCGACGACGTGACCATTTTATTCGCCGATATCGTCGGATTTACACCCCTAGCCGATCGCCTCCCCCCCCTGGAACTGGTGAAGATGCTCAACTATATTTTCTCCATCTTCGACCAGCAGGTAGAACTGTTGGAATTGGAAAAAATCAAAACCATCGGCGACGCCTACATGGTGGTGGCGGGTTTGCCCATCCCCCGGCCCGACCACGCCGAGGCGATCGCGGATATGGCCTTATCCATTCAACTCTTGGTCGATCACTTTCAATTTGAAGATATCGAACCGTTTCAAGTCCGCATCGGCATCAACAGCGGCTCCGTGGTGGCGGGCGTGATCGGCATTCAGCGCTTTATTTATGACCTTTGGGGAGATACGGTCAACGTCGCCTCCCGCATGGAATCTTCCGGGGAAGCGGGTAAAATTCAGGTCACGGAAGCCACCTACGAGCGCTTGAAAGATCGCTATGTTTTTGAACGGCGAGGCAAGGTTTTCGTCAAGGGAAAAGGGCAGATGAATACCTACTGGTTGCTGGGGAGTCAATGATTGAAATTCCCCCCGGATGAAGGCCTCCGGGTCGTCGGTGTTGAACTGGGCCGAGAGGGGTGCGGCGATCGCAAACGTCAGCAAAAGGGTACAAAACCCCAACCATTTCGATGTTTTCATAACTGAGCCAAGATGCAATTACATCAATCTCGACCGATTCTAACATTATTTGTCGGAAAAGTTGACCCCTGACGGAAGGCGATCGCGGCGACAAGGGAAGGGCGGGACAGATGGTAAGTCCCCACCTTTTCCCTTGCCCAATCCGTCGATTTGTTCGCGGTCACAAATGAGGTGCGATCGCATCCCGGCAGTCAACCCGGAAACATCTGACGTCAATTATCGTAAACTCGGGCTTCCGCCGCTTCCGGATTTTCTTCGCAGTAAACCTCAAAGGCCGTCTTTTCGATCCGCTCGGATTTCTGGTGAGCCGCTTCGGCTTGCAGTTCCTCGACGATATCCCAGGCTGCCGCACATTCCTTGGATGTGGCTCCTTTTTCGGCGCAGATATTTCGAGCTTCTTGAACCGCCTCTTCGATGCGATCCTGCAACAAAATACTCTTGGGCTTTTCGACGAAATCGCCCTTGTTGAGGATATCCGTGACGGAAACAATCCCCATCAGGGTTTCCTTGATCACGGGGGCGCGACGAATCCCCGCCTGGGCGAACAATCGGGCCACATATTCCACGCCCAAATCGGGATTGATGACGATACAGGGTTTGGTCATAATTTCGTAAACCCGCATGGACTTGGGATCTTTTCCGTAGGCCGTCACTTTGTAGACGATATCGGTTTCCGTGACGATGCCGTAGGCGTCCTGTTCGTGGCGACGCTCCACGATCAGCGCCCGCAAACACAGGTCGTTCATTTTCTTGACGGCTTCCGCCACCGTCGCCGACCCGCGAATCGTCACGACTTCTTCGGTCATGATGTCTTTAGCTTTGAGCATCATCGTTATTTCTCCTCAATTCATTCCTTACTTCTAGCTTGCCTCGTTTTGGCATGAAAAAAAAGAATTGTTTTGTCCCCTCTTTCCTGATATAATGGTTTTCCACAGTACGATTTTTGCCCTCCGGCACGTCTCGTACTTTTCATTGAAGATTATCCCCGCAAAGCGATCGCCGCCGCTTCACCCATCTTGATGATGGCACGAAGGGACAATGCGATCGCCCCCCTTAACTTTCTCTCAAACTTCGGCCACCGCCCCGTCCGGCAGGGTCGCCCCCACCAGCACGGCATCTTTCAGGTTCGCCCCGTCCAGGGTCGCCCCCCGAAAACTCGCCCCCCGCAGGCGGGCTCCCGACAGGTCGGCCCCCGCGAGATCGGCTTTCCAGAGGTAAGCATTCTGCAGGTCGGCGCGGCGGAGGTCGGCACCCTCCAAAGCGGCGAGGTTGAGGTTAGCCCCATCCAGGGTACTGCGGACCAAATTCGCCCCGGACAGGTTCGCCCGCATCAAAGTCGCCCCATTCAGATTGCAGCCCGCCAGCAGGGCCCCGGTCAAATTGGTTCCGTGCAGGGTGGCATTCTCCAGGTCGGCCCCCCTCAGATCCGCTTCGCTCAGGTTAGCTGCCGTCAGGTCGGCGTCCCGCAAGTTGACCCGCCGCAAATTGGCCCGGGCGAAGTTGATCCCGTCGAGGTCCATCCCCGCCAAATCCACCTCCACCAAATGGGCATCACTCAGATCCGCCCCGGTGAGACGGGCCCGACCCAGGGCCGCACCGCTCAACCGCGCCCGAGACAGGTTCGCCCAGCTCAAATTCGCCCCGCTCAAATCGGCCGATCGCAAGTTGACCCCGCTCAAATTGGCCCCGCACAGGTTCACCCCGCCCAAATCAGCCGACCGCAGGTTCACCCCCCGCAACACCGCCCCGCTCAACTTCACCCCGGTCAGGTCCGCGCGCACCAAAAACGCCCCCGCCAAGTTCGCCTTGGTCAAATCCGCCTCCCGCAGTTGCCCGCGCCCCAAGTGGGCGTAAGTTAGGGTGCAGCCGTACAGAAACGCCCCCGTCAAATCGGCATCTTCCAAGCGGGCGCGACTCAAATTCGCCCCGGCCAGGGACGCCCCCGCCAGATCGACGGCCCTCAGGTCGGCGCGGAGCAACTTCGCCCCGATCAGGTTCACCTTTCTGAAATCCCGTTCCCCCGCCGCGTAGCGGTTCAATAATTCCTGAATTTCCACTCCGGGTTCCTCCGATTCAAAACTGCAGGTGGCGATGGTTGCGATCGCGCCGGCCATTTCTTGCAGAAACCGACAGATGTATCGATCCGGCCCGTTTGAGACGGCTGAGGACATCTTTCTTCGGGTTACATTAAGGATCGGCCGAACTTCGGCCGACCCGGCACTTTTTGACACCCTCCGCCCATGACTCCAACCCCCCCCCTCGACGATCGCCGTCAAATTTTCGGCTGGATTGTTTATGACTGGGCCAACTCCGCCTACGTCACCACCGTCGTCGTCGCCGTCCTGCCGGCCTACTTCGCCTCCGTCGTCGTGCCTCCGGGCGGACTGACCTTGGCCGGCGTCACCTACAGCGCCACGGCCCTATGGGGCTTTGTTACCAGTTTATCCGCATTTTTGGTTTTTCTGATTGCACCCATTATCGGGGCGATTTCCGACTTTTCGGCCTCCAAGAAGAAATTTTTGTTAGCTTTCGCCTACACCGGATGCTGCGCGGCCAGTTTGCTATTTTTTTGCCGGACGGGAGACGTGGGGCTCACCCTCATACTCTACATCGTCGCTCAAATTGGATTTATCGGCGGCAACATCTTCTACGACGCCTTTCTCCCCAATATCGCCTCCGAAGACAACATCGACTGGGTATCGGGAAAGGGGTTCGCCTTCGGATACGTCGGCGGCGGCCTGCAATTCGCCCTCTCCCTGGCGTTGGTGGCCGGACACGGGGCGATCGGCATCTCGGCCGAACTGGCGGCGCGGCTGGCGATTTTGATGGCGGCGGCGTGGTGGGGCGGTTTTTCCCTGATCACGGCGTTCAACCTCCGGGAGGCGAAGGCCGCCGAAACCCTGCCCCCGGAATATCAAAACCTGCCCCGGTGGCGGGCCTATTTGCAGGTGGGCGTCGTGCGGACCGTGGTGACGGTGCGGAAGGTGAAGCTGTTCAAACACCTGCTGCGATTTCTGATCGCCTACATGATTTACAACAACGGCATCCAGACCGTGATCGCGATGGCGACGATTTACGGGGCCGAGGAATTGGGCTTTTCGCCGAATGTGTTGATGATCACCCTGTTGGTGATCCAGTTTGTCAGCGTCGGGGGGGCGTTGGGATTCAGCAAATTGGCGGAACGCATCTCGGCGAAAAATGCCCTGATGGTGTCGCTGGTGGGGTGGTCGTTCGTGGTGATTTATGCTTATTTTCTGACGACGCCGACCGAGTATTTTCTGTTGGGGGGAATTGTGGGGTTGGTCCAGGGGGGTTCCCAATCCCTCAGCCGTTCGTTCTACGGGTCGATGGTGCCGCCCCGGGCCGCGGCGGAGTTTTACGGATTTTATTCGGTGTTCAACAAGGGTTCGGCGATTTTCGGGCCGCTGCTGTTCGCCCTGATCCGCCAGGTGACGGGGACGGCTAGAAATTCGATCCTGTCTTTGATCGCGTTTTTTATTGTGGGGCTAATTTTGCTCTATTTTGTGGATGCCACCGAGGCGAGACGGGCGAAAGATATCGGGGAGTTTTAGGGGCGATCGCCGTCGAATTGAACCCCAAATTTGGATGAAGATGAAACTCGGAAACGTGCGTTAAAACTCATCCGGGCGATCGCCTACTTTTGCCCCCGATTATTAAATTTTAACTGGCAACTTTTAAGTCGCTCCCGTCATCGACGACCAAATCATAACAGGTCAGCTTTTGCAGCAACATTGCCCGCCCACTTCCGGATTGATAAATTTCTAATTCGGCGGACGACGGGGCTTCAAAAAGAAACCGTTCTCCCGGAAAGACGACGTGTTCCAGATACCAGTTTTCGATATTTGAAATTCGGGCGACTTGCACTTTTTTGGTGCTGTTGAAGTAGCAGCACAGGCGTTTATCTTGGGAATCGATCTGAATCTTGTCGAGAATTGCGGTCATGGTCAAAACCTCTTGGAATTTAAAAAAATTTGTCGATTCTGTTTGGGTTTCAGTTGATCCCCGCCGAGTTCACAGCGGGGACGGAAATTCGGAACCCCAACTCATTGTGCAAAAATTTGGTCGTTTTTAAAAGCGGTAGTTTGCCGACGGCAAGCTCAGAACCCTGACTGGCTTTGCTGGCGACCGGATGGGAACCCTTACAGAAATCTTCCCCATCCATTCGGGGAAGGGCGGGGAGAAGCCGCGATCGCCCGGGGGGTTGTCGTTCCGCCTCGGCCGGGGTTCGGCTCCCTACCCCTCCCGATCCCCATCTGAGGATCGGGTCAGATCGGCATCCAAATTTTAACGATATCTAAAGCATATCGACAAGTGGGGAATTGACCGATCTCTCTAAAGGCTTAATTTCAGTATGATTGACCGGGGGAAGCCGGTTCGCGATCGCCGTCACCCCCGCCGATGCGTCCCGTCACATTTCGCCGGACTGCCGATTTTTTCCGATCGCTGTTCCGGTCAATTTTTGCCTCAACTGTTGCGTTTACGAGGGCAACGCCACCGTCTCCAGGCGATCGAACAGATCGGCTAAAATCGTGTTGGAGAATAAGAATCCCTCCGGATCGGTGAGTCTCAGACGCCCCCCGGCGACGGCTACCCAGCCGCGATCGCGGTAGGGTTCGAGGGTGTCGTGAATTTGGGCGAGAACGTCCCGGCCGAATTGCCGTTCGAGTCGGTCCAGATCGACCCCTTCGGCCAGCCGCAGCCCCAGCATCAGGGTTTCCAGCAGGATATCTCGGGACCCGGCGATCGCTTCGGCGCCCTCCAATTTGTCCCCCGACTCCACCCAGCGGTAGTAGCGATCGCGGGTCCGCGGCCGGGTCAACCGGTAGCCCCCCAGGTAACTCGCCGCCCCCATCCCGAAGCCATAATAGGGTTTATTTTTCCAGTAAACGAGGTTGTGGCGGCACTCGAACCCCGGACGGGCGTAATTCGATACCTCATAATGTCGGTAGCCGCGGGAAGTCAGCAAATATTGGGCTTGGCGGTAAAACTCGGCGGTGGTTTCCTCGTCCGGGAGGGGCGATTCCCCCGGTTGATAATAGCGGCCGAAGGGGGTTTTGGGTTCGACAATTAAATCGTAGTGGGACAGGTGGGGCGGATTTAAGGCCAGGGCCGCGTCCAGGGAGGCTTGCCAGAGTTCCGGGGTCTGGTGGGGGAGCCCGGAAATCAGGTCGATGCTGAAGTTGGTGACGCCGACTCGGTGGATGGTGTCGATCGCCTCGAAGGTATCCGCGACGGTATGCGATCGCCCGCAGCGTTGCAACAGTTCGTCCTGGAAGGCCTGGACGCCGACGCTGACCCGGTTCGCCCCGGCGGCGACGAATCCTTGCAATTTTGCCAAATCGAAGGTTCCCGGGTCCATTTCCACGGAGATCTCGGCGTCGGGGGCGATGCCGAAGTGGCGGTCCAGGGTTCGGAGGATGCGATCGAATTGGGGGACGGAGAGTAAAGAGGGGGTCCCGCCCCCGAAAAAGACGGTTTGCAGCGGTGCTCCCCGGCGGGGTTCGGTGGTGATTTCCCGACACAGCACCTCGACATATTCTTTAATTGTGCCGGAATTGTCGCCGTGTTTGCGATCGCCGACGACGGAGACGGCAAAATCGCAGTAGTAGCAGCGGCGGCGACAGAAGGGGATGTGCAGGTAGGCGGCGGTGGGGGGTGGGGGGATCGTCAATTCCCGGCTATCCTCCGTTCGTTTCTCCATCGATCTCTCCCCCAAAAGTTTGATTGGCAACCCCGCCAATTTTAACAATTGTAAAGTTTCTAAATTTAAACGGAAGCCGATCGCGATCCCGGAGGTCGAGGTCCGGCCTGTAGCTGAGGGGTGAATTCACCGCCACGCCGTCGCCGCGATCGCCCGATCGCCCAAAAAAACGCCACTCCTTTGATGAGAGCGATGGCGATCGGGGGTGTAGGGGGGAGAGATTACCGAAACGATCCGCCCCTGAATGGGGTCAACGCTCGAAGATATAATGGATCGGAATACGAAAAGACTCAATTCCGAACCGGGAATTGAGATTTCATTTTTATTCCCCAAAACCATGCTAGACGCAATCATCATCATCCTATTTATAATAGCGGGAGCCGGGACGGGGTTCTACGGCATCGAGCTGCTGCCCATCAACGTCCTGGAACAGGTGACGAATATTGAAGGGCTGCGATCGGTGACGGCCGCATTTACCGGCCTCATCGGCATGATCGTCGGGTTGGTGGTGCAGACGACCTACCACCGCGTCGAAGAACAAATCCGCCAAATGCCCCTCGATGTCCTGATCACCCGTTCCATCGGCATGGTGATCGGCCTGCTGATCGCCAACCTGCTTCTGGCGCCGCTGTTCTTGCTCCCCATTCCCAAGGAAATCGGGTTTATCAAACCTCTCGGGGCCGTCCTGTGCAGCGTCCTGTTCGGATACACGGGGGTGAACCTCGCCGACACCCACGGACGGGCCTTTCTGCGGCTGATCAACCCCAACAGCCTCGACACCATGTTGGTGGCCGAGGGGACCCTCAAACCCGCCCACACCAAAGTTTTGGATACCAGTTGCATCATCGACGGCCGCATCGAGCCCCTGTTGGAAACGGGGTTTTTGGAAGGGCAGATTTTGGTCCCCCAGTTCATCCTCCAGGAGTTGCAACTGGTGGCGGACGCAGCCAACGACCAGAAGCGATCGCGGGGACGGCGGGGACTCGACATCCTCAACCGGATTCGGGACGATTACCCGGAACGGATTCAAATTCACCCGGCCGATTACGACGACATCGCCACGGTGGACGCGAAATTGGTGCGCTTCGCCCAGGAAATCAACGGATTTTTGCTCACCAACGACTACAATTTGTCCAAGGTGGCGACGGTCCAGCAGGTTCCGGTTCTGAATATCAACGACCTCACCCAGGCGGTGCGTCCGGCCTACTTGCCGGGGGATATTTTGGAATTGAAGATCCGCAAGGAAGGGAAGGAACCGTCTCAGGGCATCGGCTATCTCGAAGATGGCACGATGGTGGTGGTGGAGTCCGGCAGCGACCACCTCGGCGACCAACTTCGGGTGGTGGTGACGAGCTCTTTGCAAACCTCTGCGGGCCGCATGATTTTCGCCCGTCCGGAGCAATCTGTGGTCGCCTGAAGGTGTGAATGACTGTGGAACAAGTTGGGTTTAAACTGCCTCGATTGGTGTTTCGAGGCAGTTTTTGGTTTTTAAATTAACTGCGTAAAACAAGCTTCTAGCTTGTTGTCACAGGTAAGATGCCTGTGCTACGCTATTCACAGGCAAGATGCCTGTGCTACGCTATTCACAGGCAAGATGCCTGTGCTACGCT